>JAJZJJ010000393.1 GCA_021810175.1 Acidobacteriota bacterium
GGGCAACATCGTGGCCATCAAGCCGATGAAGGATGGCGTCATCGCGGACTTCAAAGTCACCGAAAAGATGCTGAACTACTTCATTCAAAAGGCGCACAACCGGAAGATGATGGTACACCCGCGGATCGTGATCGGGGTGCCGTCAGAGATCACGCAGGTGGAAAAGCGCGCGGTGGAAGACTCGGCGTACCGGGCCAAAGCCAGCGAGGTGTTCCTGGTGGAGCAGGCGATGGTAGCGGCGATTGGCGCGGGATTGCCGATCACCGAGCCGAGCGGCAACATGGTGGTGGATATTGGCGGCGGCACGACGGATATCGCCGTAATTTCGCTTTCGGGCATAGTGTATTCGCGGTCGGTTCGGATGGCCGGGAACCAGATAGACGAAGGCATCATGAATTACCTGAAGCGGAAGTACAATCTGCTGATTGGCGAGCGCACGGCCGAGCAGATCAAGATGGAGATTGGTTCCGCTTATCCGCTGGACAAGCCGCTGACGATGGAGATCAAGGGGCGCAACCTGATCGAGGGCGTTCCGAAGACGATTACCATTGATGACAGCGAGATTCGCGAGGCGCTGGGCGAGTGCATTTCGACGATCATGAATGCGATTCGCGTGGCGCTGGAGCGCACGCCGCCGGAGCTGAGCGCCGACATCAGCGACCGCGGAATTGTGCTGACAGGCGGCGGAGCGCTGATCAAGAATCTGGATAAGCGCATTCGCGAAGAGACCGGCCTGCCGGTTTCGATTGCTGACGATCCGCTGGCCAGCGTGGTGCTGGGTACCGGCAAGATGCTCAGCGACTTCCGCCTGCTGCGGAAGATCAAGATCGACTAAGCGGGAGGAGCGTGAGGCTCCTCCTGTCGATACGGTGCCATGGAATCGTTTCTGAGCCGCTATAAGAATCCACTGGTACTGCTCGCCGTACTCCTTGTGCAAGTCATCGGGTTGGCCGTGCAGGTACGACGGCCATCGCCGCAGGCGGGCAACGCGCCGGGTGTGCGGCTGATCCAGTACTGGGCGCTCGCGGTGGTGACTCCACCGGAGCGGGCGGTACATTTCATTGGCTCTGAAGTAAGCGGGTTATGGAATAACTACGTTGACCTGGTCGGCACGAAACGCAGGAATCGGGAACTGCTGATGGAAGTGGACCGCCTGCGGCTGGAGCAGGCAGGCCTGGCCGAGGATGCACGGCAGGTGCAGCGGCTGCAGGCATTGTTGGGTTTTCAGCAGCAATACATTTACAAGACGGTAGCGGCGCAGGTGATTGGAGCATCGGAGTCAGACCAGTCGCATCTGCTGGTTCTGAACAAGGGCTCGGCGGATGGGTTGAAGCAGGACGACGCCGTGATTACGCCGCAGGGGATTGTGGGCCGGCTGCGGGAGGTGTATCCGCACACGAGCCTGCTGCTGGAGATTTCTGACGAGACGAGCGGGGCGGGCGTGCTGCTGCAGAATGCGAGGCTGCAGGGTGTGCTGCGTGGTAACGCCTACGGCCAGCCGGAGATTGTCGGCATGCTTCCGGACGCCCGCATCCAGCCTGGGCAGGTGGTTGTCACGAGCGGGGGCGACCAGATATTTCCGCGCGGGCTTCCGGTAGGAACGGTGGAGCGGGTGGCGGCGGATCCCGATCATCCGCCGCTGGTGAACGTACTGATTCATCCGGCGGTGAACCTGGAAGCGGTGGAAGAAGTGCTGGTGATTACCAGCACGGGCAGCCAGATGCCAGCCACGGAGAACCAGGATATTGCCCAGAGCGAACTGGACCAGGAACAGCAGAGGGCAGCCGATATTCTGGCCGAGCAACTGCCGAGCAAGATCGATCCGGAAGCCCCGCCGGAGGAGTTGTTTACGTCGACAGTGAAGGGCTTCACGGTGACTTCGCCGCTGTTGCCGCTGAACCCGCCGCAGCCGGACCATCCGGACCAGTTCACGCCGGGGGCGACACCGCCCGCGACCGACATGACGCCGGGCGCGCTGAATGGGCCGATCCGGGAGGGAACGGAGAATATGCCGGCGCCGAAGCCTGCGGCAAACAACGCGAGCACGGCTACGGCAAATGCGCAGGGGCAGACGGCGGCGACAGGACCGGGCGGGGCTGCCGCCACGGCTGGAAAGTCCGGTGCCGTAAAGAGCGCGGGCAACGCGAAGACGGGTGGAACGAAGCTGGGATTGCGGACGGCGCGGCAAGCGGCGGTCCGGCGGAAACATCCGGCGGCGACGCCACGGGGAGGACAGTGAGATGGCCCTGATGGCTTCGACCCGGCGCGAGGTTGACATACCGAGCTACCCGGTATGGCTGATGGTGGTAGTGCCGTTCGCCGCGCTGGCGCTGCAGTCGCTGATTTCGCTGCATTTTCCGCGGTTTGACTATATCGATCTACCGCTGCTGGTGACGATCTATTTTGGGATTACGTGGCGTCATCCAGTTGGGGGGACGATTTTCGGGGCCGGGATCGGGATTCTGCAGGATGCGGTGACGCAGCATCCACTGGGCGTGTTCGGGATCGGGAAGTCGGTGGTGGGGTATCTGGCCGCGTCGATGGGGATTCGGGTCGATACGGAGAGTTTCTTTACGCGTCTGCTGCTGATACCGTTCTTCACGCTGCTGCAGAGCGCGATTGTGTGGGTGCTGGAGCACCGTATGATCGAGCAGCCGTATGCGTGGCTGTGGGTGCATGAGGGAATACGGGCCGCGGCGAATGCCGTGCTGGGGCTGATGCTGTTTGCACTGCTGGATAAAGCTCGGCGGCGCGACTAAAGGTTTACTCTGAACGAAACGCGGGAAGCATAAGGCTGTGCTGAAGGATGACAAAATCCCGACCAGAAGACTGACGGTTTCGCAGTTTGTGATCGTGGCGATTCTGTTGGCGCTGACCTTCGGTTTGTGGCGGCTGCAGATAGTGGGCGCGCAGAACTATCATGCGCTGGCAGAGGCGAACCGCATCCGGAAGGTGCCGATTCTGGCACCGCGCGGGGAGATTTTCGACCGTGACGGTCGGCTGATTGTGACGAACTACCAGTCGGTTTCGTGCTACCTGGCGCGCGACCAGAAGAGCGACCTGAATCCCGACCTGCCATTGATCGCGCAGGGGCTGAACATGACGGTGGGGCAGATCAAGGAGATCATCCGCCACTACCGCTGGACGCCGTCGTATGAGCCGATTCCGCTGAAGCAGGACATTACGCCAAATGAGCAGCAGTTCATTGCGGCACACAGCGATGAACTGCCGGAGCTGGAGACGATCCGGGAATGGCGGCGGCTGTATCCGAAGAACGGATTTCTGTCGGCGGCGATTGGTTACGTGGGACAGGTGAGCGAGAGCATGCTGAATAACCCTCGTTTTGCCTATTACCAGCCCGGCGACGTGGTGGGCGAGTCGGGGGTGGAGGAATCGTACGATCCGATTCTGCGCGGGGTGGACGGCGCGCGGGAGATCCTGGTGAACAGCCGCGGGCAGGAAATGGGAGTGCTGGGGACGGTTCCGGCCAAGCCGGGAAAGAACCTACGGCTGACGATTGACCTGGATATTCAGCGGGCGGCGGAGAATGCGATGGGAAATCGCGACGGTGCGGTGATCGCGCTGGATCCGCATACGGGCGGGATTCTGGCGTTGGTGAGCCGGCCGACGTTCAATCCGAATGACTTTGCCGTGCGCATCAGCAGCAAGGAATGGACTTCGCTGGTGACGAATCCGGACCACCCGCTGATGGACAAGGCGATCCAGGCGACGTCGGCTCCGGGTTCGACCTTCAAGCTGATTGTGGCCGTGGCCGGCCTTCAGACCGGAGTTGCGCAGAATCTGAAGGTCGACTGCAAGGGCGGCGCGTACTTCTACGGGCACTGGTTTGGCTGCGACCGCGCCCATGGAGAGATGAATATCTCCAGCGCCATCCAGGAGTCATGCGACACGTACTTCTATACGCTGGCGCAGAAGCTGGGCATCGACACGATTGCGAACTGGGCGCACAAGTTTGGGATCGGCGAAAGGACGGGCGTGGACTTGCCGGGTGAGGTCGCGGGCACAATGCCTTCGACCGCGTGGAAGATGAAGACGTTCCACCAGAAGTGGTATCCGGGCGAGACGATTTCGGTTGGTATTGGGCAGGGAGCGGTTGCGGTGACGCCGATTCAGCTGGCGCGGGCGATCGGGGGGATTGCTTCCG
>JAJZJJ010000394.1 GCA_021810175.1 Acidobacteriota bacterium
GATGCGCATTCAGGTGCTGAAGGAAGGCAAGGAGCACGACCAGGGAGTCGGCTATCTGGATGACGGGACCATGGTGGTGGTGGACCACGCGCGCCGCCTGATCGGCCGCACAGTAGAAATTGCGGTCACATCGGTCCTGCAGACAGCCTCGGGCAAGATGATCTTCGGCAAACTGGACGAACTCGCTCGGGCACCCGAGCCGGTGCGAGCCGTGGAGGTGCCGACATCCTGATGGCTCGCACTCCAGTCCGCGCCTGCTCCTGTGTTCTGTTCGGGCTGCTTCTGTTCGTATCCTGTGGTGCCGCGCAACACTCCGGTGCGTATCCGGACCGGTCCTCGGGATCGGTACCGTACACGTTTCACATCACAACGCGCGAAGTGCTCATCGACGTCATCGCCCGCAACCGGCGCAACCAGCTGGTGAAAGATCTTAAGCTTTCGGATTTTCAGGTTTACGAAATTCTCGGAAGGGGCCGCAAGGCTCCGATGCCTCTGGCGGCCCTCCGAGCCGTCAATCCTTCGGCTGGACAGCAGGATGATTCCACGCCCCTTTCGGGGTTCCGCGTCAGCCTCGGCGGAAGCTGCGCCGCCCGCACTAACTGGCATTACGTGCTTGCGTGGCATCCGAACGCCGCCGGCTGGACTGGCGGTTATCATCGCATCCTCATTCGCACGGATCGGCCCGGGGTGAGGCTCTTCTATCATCCGCGCTACTTTGTGGGGCAAAAGACCGCGCCAGCGAATCTTTCCGCTGCGGCCAAATCCGCCCAGTCGCTGGAGCAGGCGGCCTGTTACCATCCGGCCACGCCGCTCTCCATTGCGCTGACGGCTCGCACGATTCGAACCGCTCTCACCGGCGTGGTCCGGGAGTTCGTCACCATCGATCCCGATTCCCTGCCTTTCATTTCCATGCCGGGCTGGAATCATCAGGTTCATCTGGACTATGGAGTCTGCACGTTTACAGCTGCCGGCAAGCCGATTCAGTACTTTCATGCGTCGATCGACCGCACCCTGACCACAGACCAATATGCGCAGACGACCGTCCATGGTTTTCCCATCTTTCTGCAGCTGCCGCGCGAAAGGAACGCAGCGATGGCCCGTGTCGCGGTTCGCGATCGCGCTACCGGCAACATCGGACGGGTCGACATGATGCTGGCTCCGCCTGCATCGGACGAGCTGACGGCGAGCGAACAGGCGTCCGAAAAGGCGTTTCTCAAGACTGGAGGTCACGTTGGCCCGGACTTCAATTTCGCGGTCAAGGCGCCACCGCTCGGCCCGCTGGGTTCCTTCGGATCGATCGTGCCCGTCTCCAACAGCTTCTGCGGGAACGTCTATCAGATTCCTGACAACGCGACGCACCTGCCCAACTTCTGGAGCCTCGATTCTCTCGGGACTCTGTACACACGCTCATTTTTTGTGCCGCATCAGCAGTTCTGGAACACCGGCGGAATATCCGGAATCACGCGCAGAACGGCCTGGTTTGGCATCGATTACTGGGGAACCTTCTGGGTTCGCCAGCCTGGCAAATACACCTTCGAGCTTTTCGTCGATGATGGTGCAAAGCTGTATATCGACGACGATCTGGTGATCGATCTCAACGGCCTGCACATGGCGGCGATCTCTACCGGAGGGATCAAACTGTCGAGCGGCCCGCACATGCTGCACCTGGCCTATTTCCAGGGGCCACCCACATCGGTGGGGCTGGTTCTGCTGGTGAAACCGCCAAATGGAAAGTTCCAAACCTTTGATCTCAAAGAATTCGGACCTCCGCCGCGCCGCTCGAACACGAGAGCTGCGCGCTGAAATTACGCAACTCTTACGCGTGACGGGGTGGTGCTTGCTTTACCGTCGATAGCGGGATTCCCCAAATCCCGCTATCCCCGAATACAGGCCCAGGAGTCATGTCCCCAATCGCCGAGGTTCCCAGCGAAGCTATGTCCGCCGCGTCCGTTGACGAGGTCGCGACGAAGACCATTCTTGCCGATTCCGAAGCATTGACGCAGTCACGATCTCGGCGGCTGAACATCATCTTTGCCGTGACGCTGACCGTCTTTCATCTGGGCGCGATCGCGGCGCTGTTTTTCTTCAGCTGGAGCGCGCTGGCCGTGACCGTTGTGCTGGCGGTGATTGCGCAAAATCTGGGGATCGGCATGGCGTACCATCGGCTGCTGACGCATCGGGGCTACGCAACGCCGAAATGGGTGGAGTATGCGCTGACGCTGTGCGCGACGCTGGCGCTGCAGGGAGGGCCGATTTACTGGGTGGCGGTGCATCGGATGCATCATCAGCTCACCGACCGGCCCGGCGATCCGCATTCGCCGCGTGACGGGAAGTGGTGGTCGCACATGGGGTGGATTTTGCATGGGTCGCTGCATAACCGGAACCCGCTGCTGAACCGGTACGTGCCGGATCTGGCGAATGACCGGTTTTACCAGGTGCTGAGCCGGTGGCACTGGATTCCGGTGACGATCACAGCGATTGCGCTGCTGCTGATTGGGGGCTGGCCGTGGCTGCTGTGGGGGACGTTCCTGCGGATCACGGTGGGGCTGCACTGCACGTGGCTGGTGAATTCGGCGACGCATCTGTGGGGCGGGCGGCGCTTCGATACCCGCGACGACTCGCGAAACAACTGGTGGGTGGCTCTGCTGACGGGCGGCGAGGGGTGGCACAATAATCACCACGCGCATCCAGTATCCGCGCGGCACGGCATGGCCTGGTATGAAGTGGACGTGAACTACTGGGGCATCTGGCTGCTGGGAATGCTGGGGCTGGCGCGGCGGATCAAGGTGCAGGGGCCGCAGGGCGGTCCAGCCAGGGTTCTGCATCCGTAGAGGCGCAGGACGGTCTGAGATCCCGCGGTTTAGCTGCGTCCGGATAATGCTTTCAGGAACTGGCGCGGGTCCATGTGGTATTTGAAGGCCTTGCGGCCATCGATGAAGACGACGGGAATCTCGTCGTTGTACTGGCTGCGGAGTTGTGGGTCAGTGTCAATATCGACGTCGCGCCACTGAAAGTCGGCCGTGTCCTGCATTTGTTTCAGGGTTTCTTTGACGACATCGCAGAGATGGCATCCTTCGCGCGAATAGACCACGACTTCGTGCATAGGGCAATTCTAAACGGGCGCGCGAGGTCTTTTGACGTCCGCGGCCGATCTCTGGCAGGGTAGTTCAATCTCCGGCGAGATCCGGCGAAGGAATCCATGCGGCGGAACGTGCGGGTTTCTGTTGACCACGTGGCAGGAAGCTGTACACTGTACACGCACAGAGTACAGATGATCAAAAAGAAACCTATTTTGAGAATCGATCTGGAATCGCCGGTGGCGGTTTACCGGCAGATTGTGGATGGGCTGCGGGCGAGCCTGGTGGAGGGCGAACTGCATCCGGGGGACGAGCTGCCTTCGGTGCGGCGGCTGGCTTTGGAGCTGGGGATTACATTCAACACGGTGGCGCAGGCTTATCGGCTGCTGGCCGATGAGGGGTGGCTGGATCTGCAACACGGAAAGCGGGCGACGGTGGTGGATCGCAGCGCTCCGGTGGGCGCGGGGCGCGAGGCGACGGAAGGCTTTCGGCGGCGAGTCCGTGAGCTGGTTGCGCAGATGCTGGCGGCGGGGCTTTCGGCACGGGAGATTGCGACGGAGCTGCGGGCCGCTGCGGAGCGGACAGAGAAAACGCGGTGGCACGGATGGCTTGGGGAGGGGAAATGATCGGGATTCGATTGATGCTTTGTTTGCCGGTCGCGCTGGTGGCGGCGACCATGCATGTCTTGCCGTGGCTTTCGCGGCGAGGACGGCTGTTTGGGCGGACAGTGAGCGAGGAGTTTCTGGAGAGCCAGGGACGGGCTCTGGTGCGGCGGTACGAGTTGAGGCTGCTGCCGTGGACGGTGGCCGCAGTGGCGGGATGGGGGTTGCTGCCGCTGAATTCCAATCCGGGATGGCGGGTGGTGCTGTTGATGACGATGGTGGCGGCGGCGGGTTGGAATGTGTGGCGGATGTTCGACCGGGTTCCGAGCGCATCCCCGGGCACGGGTCAGGTGCGGAACGCGGAACTGACGACGCCGGACGGAGGACTGAGATGGGTGATGCTGCTGATGGCGGTTCCGGCTGCGGCGCTGGCGGGAACGGCGGCCTATCTTCATGCGCACTGGGCGGAGATTCCGGAGCGCTT
>JAJZJJ010000395.1 GCA_021810175.1 Acidobacteriota bacterium
TACCCAGGAGCGATCTTCCAGGCGTGAGAGGCGACTGACCAGTAGGAGAACGAATGCTGGTGCAGTTCCAGTTCGATCGTTTTCGACTGGCCGGGATTCAGCATGACCCTGCGGAAGCCCTTCAGCTGGATGGGAGGCTCGTTGCCTTCGGCGATGGGCGGGAAGCTCAGATACAGCTGCGCCACTTCCGCTCCGGCGACTTTACCGGTATTTGTAACGGTGAACTTAACACTCGCGGATTCGCTGCCGGGTGTGTGTGTCACTGTGAGGTGATGGAAGGCGAAGGTGGTATAGCTGAGGCCGAATCCAAAGGGGAAGAGAGGCGTTGCATGATGCGCCGTGTACCCGCGGTAGCCGACAAAGATGCCTTCAGTGTAATGCGCGGTTCCGTCTACGCCGGGGTACTGGCTGGGATTGGAGGCGAGGGTTTGATCGACGCTGCGCGGAAAAGTAATGGGCAGTTTTCCGGAGGGATCGACCTTGCCGGTGAGGATATCGGCGACCGCGTTGCCATCTTCTTCACCCGGATACCAGGCCTCGAGTACGGCGGGGACGTCGTGAATCCACGGCATGAGAACGGCTGAGCCGGTTTTAAGCACGACGATGGTCCTGGGATTGGCTTTGGCTACGGCCTCGATCAGCTGGTTCTGCGCCTGGGGCAGCTCGACGCTCTGATCGCGGCCCTCCGTGTCCTGGTCGCCGACCATGACGACGGCCACCTGCGCGTGTCTGGCGGCCTGAACGGCGGCGGCGATGTCGCATCCGCTGAGGATCCTGAAGGGGATCTGCAATTCCATGGCGGCCTCGAGTCCGTCGTAGGGGGTGATGGTGTAGATGGGAATGACATGGGAGCTGCCGCCGCCACCGCTGCTGGGGCGCACGGCCCAGGGGCCGATGACCGCGATGGAGTGAATGCTTTTGGGATCGAGGGGCAACAGATTGCCCTGGTTCCGAAGCAGCACCATGCCCGCGTCGGAGATGCTGCGCGCCACGGCTCCATGGGCAAAGGCAGGAATGGGAGTACGGTGCGGATGCGAGCCCCACAGGCCGAACTGCATCATCTGAGCATAGCGGCGGACCAGCTTTTCGTTGATGACGGAGATGGGAACCTTACCGGATTCGACGGCCTGCTGCAGGGGGGCCGAGAAGAAATGGCCGGTGGGCATTTCCAGATCCAGGCCGGCCATGGCGCTGCGGACGGTGCTGTGGGTGGCGCCCCAGTCGGACATAATGAAACCGTCGAAGTGCCAGTTGTCTCTGAGCACATCCTTCAGCAACGGCATGTTCGCGCAGTTATATGCGCCATTCACCCGAGGATAAGCACACATCACCGCCGCGACGTGGGCTTTGCGAACCGCGGCGTGGAATGCGGGCATATAGATTTCATGGAGCGCTCGCTGGCCCACATCTTCGTTGATGCTGAAGCGATTCGTCTCCTGGTTATTGGCAACGAAGTGCTTGACGGTGGCCATGATTCCGGTGCTCTGGATGCCCTCGATGTTGGCCACGGCAATGTGCGCGTCGAGAAAAGGATCTTCGCCGAAGCTTTCAAAGGCGCGGCCGTCCTGCGGGATGCGGGCAATGTTGACGTCGGGGCCCTCCAGCAGCACACTGCCTGTTTCGCGAGTCTCTTCGCCTTCGATGCGGCCGTATTCGCGGGCCAGGGCGGGACTCCACGTGGCAGCGAGCGAGATCGGCGCCGGCAGCGCGGTGGCGGGCGGCTGCGGACCTGCGCCTCCGGGTCCGACGCCCGCCGGTCCATTGGTCATTTGCAGAGATGGAATGCCGAGCCGCGGAATGCCGGGCACAAAACGGTACTCAGTCGGGGTGCGAATTCCGTGGAGCTGAGAGATCTTTTCGCTGAGCGTCATGCGGGCCACAATGGCGCGTGCACGGATGACGGCCTGAGCGTGAGTGAGATGCGCGTGCGGGGCCGCGGCGGCCGGAGCCTTTGAGCCAGCGAATGCGCTGGTGGCAGCAAGAGAGAAGAAAAGGATCGATCCAACCCGGGACGGATGCGCAAAGAGTGACTTGATTGCCATAGGCACCTCGCTCGACGGAGAGCAGTTGAGTGGAATTCCGAAGAAATAAGACCTGGCGGAGCTTCGAGCTTCCGCTTTCGAACTATAAAGGGTCAAAGGCCACCTGTGAGCGTCGCCGAAGAATCGCGTACCGCAGCGCGGGAGGCGCTCGGCGTACGCGCTCGAACCAGCTGTTTGCGCGGGGCTATCTGGCCATCCAGCCGCCGTCGACGACGAGAACTTCTCCGGTTACGTAATCGGCGGCGGACGAGGCGAGAAAGACGACCGCGCCCGCCAGGTCCTGCGGATCGCCCCAGCGTCCCGCGGGAATGCGCTCCACGATCTGCCGATTGCGGCTCTCATCCTGCTGCAGTGCCTGCGTGTTGGTGGTGCGGAAGTATCCGGGGGCGATGGCGTTGACCTGGATGCCGCGTCCGGCCCATTCATTGGAGAGGGCTTTGGTCATCTGCAGCAGACCACCTTTGGAGGCGGCGTAGGCGGCGACGCGGATGCCGCCCTGGAAAGAGAGCAGGGAAGCCACATTGACGATTTTGCCGTTGCCACGCTTCAGCATCTCGCGGCCAGCGGCCTGGCACAAACGGAAGGCGCTGGTGAGGTTCACATCCAGAACCTGGTCCCATTTTTCCGGAGGATAATCTTCGACCGCGTCGCGGTGGATCATGCCGGCGTTGTTGACGAGGATATCGGGCGCGCCCATGGCGGCATGTACCTGCTGGAAGAGATCGTCCGCGCCATTGGCAGAGGCAAGGTCGGCCGCGAACGCCTCAGCACTGACGCCGAGGGCACGGATTCGGTCGCGGGTTTCCGTGGCGGCGCGGCGATTGCCGTGGCAGGCGACGCTGGCTCCGGCTTCGGCGAGGGCAATGGCCATGGCTGCACCGAGACCGGTTGCCGCTCCCGTGACGAGAGCCAGCTTTCCGTTAAGGCGAAATCGATCGAGAACTGTCATAGGTGTCCGATTGGTGGATTGAGTTGTGGCCGGCGATGAATGCGGAGTCAGAGCAGATCCGCGATCTTCACCGGGTCCATGTCCGCGTAGTCCTGATTTTCTCCGCCCATGCCCCAGCAAAAGCTGTAGGCCCGAGTGCCGGCGCCGGCGTGAACCGACCAACCCGGAGAGATGACAACGCCGCGGTTGCCGAGCACGATGTGCCGCGTGTCGTCGGGCGGTCCCATGAGATGGAAGACACGATTGTCGGCGTCCAGGTTGAAGTACATATAGATTTCCGAGCGGCGCATGTGGGTGTGCGGAGGCATGGTGTTCCACACGCTCCCGGGCTGCAGATGGGTGACACCCATGACGAGCTGGCAGCTGCGGACGCCCTGCAGATGGATGTACCTGCATACGACACGGCGATTCGCGTTCTCCGCGCTGCCCAGCTCCGTTGGGCTGGCTTCATCTTTGCGGATGAGCGCCGTTGGGTATTCGCGGTGGGCGGGATAGCTGAGCAGGTAAAAGACCGCGGGCGCCTTTTCGTCGACGGATTCAAAATGGACTTCGCGGCAACCGCGCCCGATGTAGAGGCAGTCGAGGTTCTCAAGGTCCCAGCTTTTGCCATCGACGATGACGCGTCCGCGTCCGCCGATATTGAGCGCGCCCAGCTCGCGCCTTTCGAGGAAATAGCTG
Organism: Acidobacteriota bacterium; assembly: GCA_021810175.1. Next base: position 3,670 of record JAJZJJ010000395.1, read on the forward strand.
GCCCGCAGTTCAGGAGCGGGCGACAGAGTCAGCCGGCTGCGGAGCGGCGACGCCATTCCGACCACGGCCCGATCCAGGTCCACATAGGCCAGACGGATTTCTTCGGGCGCGGCGAGTTCCTGCAACAGAAAGGCATCGCGCAGCTCCTGAGCGGTCATGCGCTGGTATCGGATGGAATCCGGCATCAAGTGAGTTTTCACGAAGTATTCTCCCGGCCAGGTTCAGATCCGTCTATTTCTGCTGTAGCAGCCAGCGGACAAATTCTTTCCCGGCTTCAAAGTTCTGGTAGTTGGAAGGCAGCTTGTGGCCGTCGGTGTATTCGTTATAGAGCCACGGATCGGTGACAGCCACCACGGTTCCACGGCCATACCTGGCGTCCGCCATCAGGATGTCGCCCTTCCAGGTGAGGAGGGCATGCGCTCCTTTCGACAGCTTCAGGGAACAGGTGTCCTTCATATAGATAAGGCGTGGATGAAAAAACGGAGGTCCGGTC
>JAJZJJ010000396.1 GCA_021810175.1 Acidobacteriota bacterium
CCATGCTGGCATTCATCGCTGGGCTTGCGGTTCCATCAACGTGGCCATGTGGGACGCCTGGGGAAAGACGGTGGGGCAGCCGGTGTGGAAGCTGCTGGGCGCTTGCAACGAGGGGGTGCCATTGTATGGAAGCGGTGGTTGGCTGACGTACTCCATTGAGGAATTGCTGGACGAGGTTACGCGCTATGTGCAGCGCGGATTCCGCGCCGTGAAGGTGAAGGTTGGTTCTGCCGACCCGGAAGCCGATATTGAACGGCTGACCAAGGTGAGAGAAGCCGTGGGAGCGCATGTGAACGTGATGATGGACGCAAATCAGGGTCTGGATTATTCCCGGGCGCTGGCTTTGGCGGAGGCGGTTCGGCCGCTGCGCATTACCTGGTTTGAGGAGCCGCTCAATCACACCGACTTCGACGGATATGAGCAACTGCGGCGGAGAGCGGGAATCTCGATTGCCATGGGCGAGCGCGAGTTTGACACCGTGGCGCTGCGGGAGCTGGTGCGGCGCAACGCGCTGGACTTCTGGCAGCCAGACCTGCTGCGGCTTGGCTCGGTGGAGGCCTGGCGGTCGGCGGCGGCATTTGCGGAGACCTGTCACATACCGGTGTTGCCGCATTACTACAAGGAGTACGATGTGCCGCTGCTGATGACCATTCCGAATGCGCTGGGCGCGGAAAGCTTTGACTGGATCGACGAGCTGATCACGCATCCGATTCGGATGGAGGGTGGATTCGCCTATCCCAACGAAGGTCCGGGATGGGGGTTTTGCTTTAAGGACGAGTTTCTGCATCCGCTGGCATAGGCGCGCGGAGTGGAGCGGGCCTGGCGAAGTGCCGGCGTTGGCGAAGGCGACAACGCCAGGCCGGAGGGGCGCTTTAAGCGGAGATCGCGGGTTTGGCAGCGTCCCAGACAACAGCTTCGAGGTAGAGCCGCTTCAACTGCTCGTTGTCCAGTCCGCCGGTTCTGGCCATGCGGTGGCAGGCCGGGAAGTTGCAGCGTTCCAGCGACTCAATCCAGGCAAGCAGGCGGCGTTCCGGCGTTTCCGTGCCCAGCAATGCCTCCACAACCGCGGGCCGCAGTGGCAGCTCGGCGGCGAGCGTCTCCATGGGCAGGCGCAGCATGGCGGGGAGGAGGCTGAACATGCCGAGCAGGTACTGCTCGTTGGGATCCATTTTGGCGAGCGGCGCGGCGAGCTCGCAGAAGCGCGCCCGCACCAGGCTGACGTGGAGAATCTCCGGCGGCTGGCCCGCGCTGAGTTCGCACTGAATGGCCAGCGTGGCGATGCGCCGGAAGGTGTTTTCGCCGAGAAAGACAATGGCTGCCTCCACGGAGTTGACCTGGCTGCGCACGGCGCAAAGAGGCGAGTTGACCAGGCGCAGCAAACGATAGACGAGCGACGCATCGCGCATCACCAGCGGGCACAGCTCCTTCAGGTCCAGCGGATCCCGGAACAACTGGCGCAGGATCTCGATGTGAAAGAGCCGATTGGCCGGAATCTTGGCGTTTTCGATGGGTTCGGGCTCGCAGAAGTAGTAGCCCTGGAAATGGCTGAAGCCTTCAGCCGCGGCGCGGCGGAAGGCCTCGCGGGAATGGACGTTGCCGGTCATCATGGCGATGGTGGTTCCTTTGAGGCGCGCGCGCAGGCGGCTGTATTCGGACGCGTCTTCAGGCATGAAATCGACCTTGACGTAGTCGGCCAGATCGAGAAGCGCGTTCGTTGCCCCGCCGCATTGGAAGTGGTCAAGCAGGAAGCGGAAGCCGGCATTCTTGAGGATGCTGCAGGCGGCGATGAGCCTGGGCGACATCTCGAGGCCGTGCGGGATCTCAAGGACGGTGACTGCCGGCGGCAGGATGGTCACCAGTTGTTCGGTGAGGACCTCGGCGGTGCAGGGGATGAAGGTCAGCGCGCCACCCGTCAAGCGGCCGAAGCCGAAGAGCACCAGGTCGTCGAGAATGGTGCGGACGGCTTGCGGGTCGCGCGCTTCGCGGTCTTCATCAACACCGGCTTCAAGAAGAAGTTCGTATCCGTGCAGGCGGCCGTGCAGGTCAAGGATGGGTTGGCGCGCGATGTGGCGAATGTCGGCGGGCCATGCGGGCAGGGTGGCGGCGCGGGCTGCCAGGGCAGCTTCCGTTACGGCGATGGAGGACATGCCGGTCTTATCGGCAGACTGGCGACGGACCTTGAGCGGCAAATATGGCGGCGATTTCCGGGCGCGGGCGATTGAGGTTTCGCGGGCCCCAGGATCGGAACCTGGGACACCCGGCACGCGGCCGCGCAGGCGGCGAGGAGCAACAGTCATTCCATAATGCGAGACATGGGCCATCCAGATCCGCACTTTTCACTGGAAACTAAAATGCCTGCAAGAAATCTGCGGAAAAGAAAAATATTTTAGGGGGGGGGTGGGTCTGTTCAGGGGGGGTACGAACCGTTCACAGCACTCCGGCGTTTGGGGGCCGGAGAGCGCGCTCTGCGCTGCCTGAGGGGCTGAGTCTCCAGACGGAGCGGGATGGAATGGCTCAGTCATGCTCGTGTTCCAGGTGGGGAGAAGTGTAATCGCGTCCATGTTTAAATTCTGCACCCTGGGAGGGAAATTATCTGCAACGGTAAGTGCATGGATTTGCGGAGGTTGGAGCGCAGGGCTCTTGACTTTTGCGCAGCTTTGCGGCGGGCTGCATTAACCAGAGCAATGCGCCGCGACGCAGGACCTCCCTTCGATCCCGGATAACTTCGCTTGCGCGAGCATTAAGACTCCTTTATCTTTTCTGTGATTCGGGCGGTGATCCCGGATTCCTAATCAGATAGATCCATTTTTCTTCCCGACTCAGCCTGGATTAAGGTTCTGATTTGTATTCTTTAGAACGTGAATACTTGGCAAGGCTCCCGGCGGGGCGAGAACAAGATTTGCCTGAGACTCTCCGCCGGTTTCATATCTCTGGCTTTGACCATGGCGATGGTGGTTCCGGCTCACGGCCAGATGTCAGGCAATACGCTTTCTGTCACCAAGGTGGCAAACAGCGCGGCCACCTCCAAGCAGCCCATCGTGATCACTCTTGACGAGGCGATTCGGCGCGCGGAGGCCAGCGCGCCCTCCTATGCAGCTTCGGTAGGGGCGAGCAAGGCGGCCCGATTAAATCGCTCCATTGCGATCGCGGGACTGTTGCCCACCGCCGACTTCTTCAACGAGGGACTCTATACCCAGCCCAACGGGGCGCACGGCCAGGTGGGGCAAATTTCCGACACGGCGGATATGCCCATCTTCATTGCCAACAACGGCGTGCGGGAATACATGAGCCAGCTTGTTGTGAATGAGAATATCGGACTGGGGCCAGTGGCCGCTGTACACCAGGCCGATGCCGCGGCGGCGCTGGCGCGGGCGCAGCAGGAGATTGCGCGCCGCGGCCTGGTGGCGGCGGTCGCCGCGATGTATTACGGATTGCTGGCGGCGGACAACAAGGTGAAGATTGCCGAGCGCGCATACAAGGAAGCAGCCGCCTTTACGGCCATGACGCTCAAGCGCGAAAAGCAGCAATATGCGGCCTATGCCGATGTGGTGAAGGCGCAATTGACGGAGCAGCAGCAACAGCGGGCGGTGCAGGATGCAAAAGTGGCCGCCGAAAGCGCGCAACTGCAACTGGGCGTGCTGCTGTTTCAGAATCCCCTGACCCCTTATGAGGTCAAAGCGCCGCGGGCCGTTCCCCCGCTGGCCCCGTTTGTCGACGTGGAGGCGGCGGCGGCCAAGAACAATCCGGAGCTGAAGAGCGCGCTGGCGGCGTTGAAGTTGAGCAACGCCAATGTACAGGCGGCGCGGGCGGGCTATTTGCCCAACGTGGGTTTGAACGTGACCTACGGCATCGATGCGCCCCAGTTCGCGGTCAACGGACCCGACGGGGTGCGCAACCTGGGCTATTCGGCGTACCTGTCGCTGGACGTTCCCGTGTGGAACTGGCTGACAACCCAGCACCGGGTGAAGCAGAGCGAAATAGGCCGCCAGGTGGCGCAGGTGGCTCTGAACGCGACGCAGCGGCAACTGATCGCGCAGTTGCGCGTGGACTACTCCGAGGCCAAGGTGGCGCGGAACGACCTGGCGTCGCTGGATCAAAGCGTAACGACCGCGGGCGAAAGCCTGCACTTGAGCGAACTGCGTTACCAGGCCGGCGAAG
>JAJZJJ010000397.1 GCA_021810175.1 Acidobacteriota bacterium
GGAGCGGGCGTTTCTGCTGACAGTGGGAGCGGACGCGTTCGGATACGGGGAAGAGCTTTCGATGGCGGTGCGGAGGGCCGTTCCCCGGGCAGTGCGGCTGGTGATGAATCTGGCAGGGGCGTTTGCCGGGGAACGGGCGGGCTCAGGCGAGGGTCACGGCTGCTGAGCGCCGGGCTGGCCGTTCGGCTGAGCGCCGGGTTGGGCGCCAGGCTGGGCGGCGGATGGAGGAGCGGCTCCGCGCGGCGGCGTGTACTGCGGGCGGCTGAGCAGGTGGAAGCCGGTGCGAATCACATAGAAATTCTGTTCGGGAAGGTCCGCCTCGAAGAGGCTGCCGTCGCTGCTGTAGTAGAGCTCGACGGAGATGCCGTTGGTGGCGCTGACGATGACGGTGGCGTGGTGGACGAGGATGGACTGGCCGTTGAAGGTGCCGCTCACATCGGCGTCTCCGCGATAATTGGCAGGGACGAGGATGCCGTTTTGTTTGGGTATGACGACCCAGGCGTAGGGCGCCTGGGCAAGGGCGAAGTGGACCATGGCGAGATAGGCGGCGGGATCGAGGTCGGGGAGCAGGGCGGTGTTGCGGTGGCGAGTGAAGTTGTTGGTGGTGGTTTTGCCGGAGGCGACGATGCTGACGTCGAACTTTCGGCCGGTGGAGTCGGAGGCCATATGGAAGACGACCTGAGAGCTGTTGACGGTGCCGGTGAGGTCGTCGGAGACGATGTTGAGCTGAGGATCGAGGCGGTTGGAATTGCTGAAGGTGTAGCTGAATTTGGAAAGGGTCAGGGTACCGCTGGAGCCGATGAGATAGCCCTCGGGCGTGGAGGCGACATTGCAGGCGGCGGAGCCGACGGAGTGGCCGTTGCTGGCCTGAACGATGCTGTAGTGAGTCTGTCCGACGGGCAGGCCGGGCGCCTGAGCGCGCAGCGCCAGCGGGAGGGAACCGATGAGCAGCAGGAGCAGGGATAAACGCATGGGCCGATACCTTTCAGCAGATTAGACACAGGAACGAGACAAAAGCTGCTGTAAGAGGCGGCGGGACGGGATTTCCGGGGGCTGCGATCGCGACAGGCGGCAGCGGGTCATAGCGAAGCTGCTTTGGCAGTGGAATGACGCCGGACGAAGCTGGGCTTGACGAGAATGGAGGGTTGGGGTGGTTCGTGGAGGCCGTCGCGGATTAACTGCAGGAGGTTTCCGGCGGCGGTCTGGCCCATTTCATAGAGCGGCTGGCGCACGGTGGTGAGGCCTGGATGGATGGTGGCCGCGCCGGGGATGTCGTCGAAACCGACGACGGAGACGCGGCGGGGCACGCGAAGGCCAGCTTCATGGAGGGCCGTGATGGCTCCGATGGCGGAGGCGTCGTTGAAGCAGAAGAGGGCGGTGAAGTTCTGGCTGCGCTGGAGCAGCTTGCGGGTGGCCTGATAACCCGGTTCGCTGCCGGGGGCCATGCCTTCGAGGCGGATAACGAGGTTGGGATCGATGGGGATATTGAGAGCGGAACAGGTCTGACGAATCGCCTCCCAGCGGGGGATGGTATCGGAGCTGAAGGTCTGGCCCTGGATGAAGGCGATTTCGCGGTGGCCGAGATCGCGGAGATGGGACAAGGCGAGATGGGCGGCGGCAGAATGGTCGAGCTCGATGGCCAGGATGCCCTTCTTTTTCCGGTGACCGGAGACGGTGACGACGGGAACGGGAAGCGGCTCCTGGATGGGCGTGTCGACGGCGATGATGCCTTCGACGGAGCGGGATAGTAACAGGCGCGGATACTTTTGCAGGAGGTCGGCGCGATGGCGATGGCTGACGACGAAATAGAAGAAGCGATCCTGTAGGAGGGCGTTTTCGATGCCGCTGAGGACAGTGGCCGCGTAACCTTCGCTGATCTCGGGGACCATGACGCCGACGGTGAGGCTCTTTTTACTGCGGAGGCCGCTGGCAAAGGCGTTGGGCTCGTAGTTGAGGCGCGCGGCGGCCTGCAGCACGCGTTGCTGGGTTGCCTGGGCGATGCGGTACTCGGAGCCGCAGTTGTTCATCACGCGGGAAACGGTGGTCAGCGAGAGGCCCAGATGAGAAGCAAGCTCGCGGAGGCTTATCGGGCGCTCCGCGGGCAGGACCACGTCGCGGGCATCGCGGGTATCTTTTGCCTTGCGAGTGTTAATAGCTGTTTCCTCCCAGGATTTACGATCCTGCAGCGGGTGTTATGCCGGGCGAGCCGGCGGGAATCACGGGTGATCCGGACGGAAACCGATGCGTTTCAGGGCGGACGGAATTTCCGGATTAGCCATGAAGTTTTTCCAGACGAGGCCGGTTCGATAGTTTTCGATCATCACGACCATGGGAGCCTGATTTAATCCCATGGTAATTCCCGAGTACCAGTTTTCCTGAAGATTGAAGGCGTCGCGAAAGCCGTAGATGCTCCAGACGTGAGCGCCGAGGTCGCGGTAGAAGTGCAGGAGCGCGGCCATGGAGGCTTTGGGCGTGTAGGGGAAGGCGCTGATGGCGCCGGTGGGCGCGATGGTGCCGTCGTCGAGACCGGGCGTGGGCTCATAGGGCACATAGCCCTGGGGGCCATCGACGGCGGTCAGGCCCCAGTCATCCGCGCCATAGCCTGTATGGTGGCCGGGGTTATGGATGCAGTAGGCGCGATTGATCATGGCCTGGGCGCGGTTTTGATCGAAGTAGTCGGTGAAGCGGTCGTGAATGCCGTGGGGATCAAAGCCCATGAAGGAGTAGTCGGTGAAGAAGAGCGGGCCGCCGGTGCCGCGGCCGACGGGCAGGGTGATGCCGTACCAGGTCCTGCCGTTGGCGTAGTGGTTGCCGACGCTTTCACCGACCCAGCCGCTGTAATAGTCGCTGGCGGGGATGGAATGAGTGGGTGATGCAATCGCCTCAAGGTAGGTGATCATGACTTCGTTCCAGCCGGTGAGGCGGTTGGCGATATAGAAGGAGTAATCGGGGGACCAGTGCCAGTAGATGGCGTCGCGTTTGGGGGTGGCGCGGAACCAGTTCCAGTCGATGCCTCGCCAGAGGGTTGTGATGTGGTTGTAGAGCTCCTGTCCGGCGGGGCCGTCGTTTTTGAAGTATTGCCGGGCGGCGAGCAGGCCCTCCATCATGAAGGAGGTTTCGACGAGATCGGCGCCGTTGTCGTACATGCCGAAAACCGGCATGGCCTTGCCGGTGCGGCCGTTGAGGAAGTGGGGCCAGGCGCCGTGGAAGCGGTCGGCGTGGGCCAGGAAACTGGTGATTTTGAGAAGGCGGTGGATGGCCTGCTGATGGGTGATGAAGCCCCGCTCGGCGCCGACCATGATGGCCATGACGCCGAAACCGCTGGCGCCGACGGCGACGATGTTGTCGTTGCCTGGCGTGCTTTCGCGGGTCATTCCGGAGTGCGGCTCATCGGCTTCCCAGTAGTAGCGGAAGGAGGCGCGCTGGACCATGGTGAGGAGCTGATTGTCCGTCATGGGATGGGTGGAGGCAGTCGCGACATTGGACGGAGGCGATGCGAGGAGAGTGGAGGTGCGCGCGGTAACGCGGTAGGAGGCGGTCATGTGCGGGTTGCCGGTGTAGTCGCAGTAGCGGTTGACGCCGGGGCGCTGCACGCCGATAGGGCGGAAGGGCTGATGATCGACGGAGCGGTAGATCACGTATTGGGCGAGGTAGGGATCGGTGACCGGCTTCCACTTGATATCGATGTGGCGCTCATAGCCGGTTGCCTGGACGTCCTGGGGTGTTGGCGGCGCGGTTTCGTGGGCCGGTGGGTCGTTCTCGATGCGGATGTCGTCGATGTAGAGGGTATGCGACTGGTTGTCGGCGGCTCCCTGGGTAAAGACCATGGTGGTCGTGCGATGGGGGTCGAAGGGGTGGACCGAGGCGGTTTGGAAGGCGGTGAGGGGGATGCGAACGCGGGTCCACTTACCGGCGGGAAGGTTGTGGGTGAAGTTGCCGATGCTGAGAGGGGAGCTGAAATTGCGATTGACATCGCGCAGCGCGAGGCGGGGCAGATCGTGCGCCGCAATTCCATTTACGGAATAGAGCCAGAGCCAAAGGTTGGAGCCGGGGAATTCGATGGTGCGGTCGCGCCACTGGTAGAGGTTCAGCTGGGCGACCCAGCCGCCGGTGGGAGCGGATTTCCACTGGAGGTCGAGGGCGTTGGGTACC
>JAJZJJ010000398.1 GCA_021810175.1 Acidobacteriota bacterium
GAGCTCGAGGAGCGCTCGCCGGGCATCGTCGACGGCTCGCTGGGCGCTGCGCATACGGCGCAGCTCGGCGGTCGAGACGATCCTCGGCTCGTGCTCGTCGGTCGCCGGGCTGAGGTCCACCTCCAGGCCGAGGTCGTCGAGCAGCTCGAACAGCGAGTCGCAGATCTCGGAGGACGGGCTGGGGGTCCTCCCGGCGAGGTGGTTGCGCCAGATGCGGGCCAGGCCGGCCGCAGCGGCGAAAAAGACGTCGTCGGCATCCTCGTTGGAGCCGGATCCCTCCCCGACGACGATCGCTAGTGCCTGTTCGAGGTTCATGCCGGCGATGGGGGTGGCGCCGAGGCCGAGCGAGGTGGTGACCTCGCCGATGCGCTGCGAAGACCAGACGACCTCGGGCATCATGCTGATGGGGATGCGGAAGCGCTCGAGGAGTTCGGTGTCCCAGTGGCCCTCGCGGATATTGAAGAGCATGGTGCGGGAGGCGTTGGTGTAGTCAGTGACGTGATGCTTGCCGCTGGTGAGATTCCAGATGAGCCAACTGTCGACGGTGCCGAAGGCGAGTTTGCCTTGCTGGGCGCGTTCGCGTGCGCCGTCGACGTTGTCGAGGATCCAGGCGACCTTGGTGGCGGAGAAGTAGGGATCGAGCAGGAGGCCGGTGCGGCTGCGCACGGAGTCTTCCAGTCCAGCCTCGGCAAGCTGGCGGCAGTGGTCGGCGGTACGGCGGTCCTGCCAGACGATGGCGTTGTGGATGGGCTTGCCAGTTGTGCGGTCCCAGACGATGGTGGTTTCGCGCTGGTTGGTGATGCCGATGGCGGCGAGGTCGCGGGGGCGCGCGCCGGCTCGGGTAAGGACTTCGACGGCGGCGCTCATCTGCGAGGTGAGGATGTCCATGGGGTCGTGCTCGACCCATCCGGAGCGGGGGTAGATCTGGCGGAATTCGTTTTGCGCGACGCCAGCGATGCGGCCGTTGTGGTCGAAGAGAATGGCGCGGGAGCTGGTGGTGCCCTGGTCGAGAGAGAGAACGTAATTCATGAGAATTTCCCTTGCGGCGCAAGTAGACACTAAACCGGCAGGGAAGGGCAAGAATCTTGGTGTAAATGGTTACAATCTGGGGAAAACCGGGGATTTGCGGCTACGCGCCGCGGGTGAGGAGCGCAGCTTCGACGGCATGGTAGCCGCACATGCCGTGGACTCCGCCGCCGGGAGGGGTAGACGCGGAGCATAGGTAGATGTGCCGGTTGGAGGTGGCGTAGTAGTCGCGGGTGGGCCGGAAGAAGAGCTGGCGCAGGCTGAAGGCGCCGCCGTTGATGTCGCCGCCGACGAGGTTTGCGTCCATGGACTCGAGCGTGCGCGGCGAGGAGATGTTGCGGGCGAGGATGCAGTCGCGGAAGCCCGGAGCAAAGCGCTCGATCTGCGCTTCGATGCGCTGGGTCATATCCACGGGCGAGCCATTGGGGACATGGCAGTAGGCCCAGAGGATATGGCGGCCCCTCGGAGCGCGGGAGGGATCGCAGATGGTGGGCTGGGAGACAAGGACGAATGGGTGGTCAGGGTGGTCTCCGCAGAGGACAGCGGACTCAGCGTTGGCGATTTCTTCAAAGGAGCCGCCGAGGTGGAGGGTGAGAGCCTTGCGGCACTCCGGCGCGCGCCAGGGCACTGGCTCAGAAAGGGCGTAGTCAATTTTGAAAGAGCCTGGACCGTAGCGATAGCGCTGGAGCTTTTGCGTATAGCCCGGTGACAAACGGTCACCTGCAACACGGACGAGCTGGCGCGGGGTGAGGTCGCAGAAGATGAGTGATTGCGGGTGGGGGAGCTCGTCAAGCAAGCTGATGCGCCGGCTGGTGTGCAGGGCGCCGTTGAGCCCGTGGAGGCAGTCGATGAGAGCGTTGGTGAGGGACTGCGCGCCGCCCCGGGGGATGGGCCAGCCGACGCTGTGCGCCGCGGCGGCAAGGACCAGGCCAATGGCGCTGCTGAAGGGGGCGTTGAGTTCCATGAAGGAATGGGCCGCGAGGCCGGCGAAGAGGGCGCGAGTTCGGCGGAGCTGGAAGTGGAGGTGGGTAAAGGCTTTTGCCGAGAGCATGGCATTGAGGCCGAAGCGCGCCATGAGGACAGGCTGGTTTGGGAAGCGGAGGATGGGCGTGAGAGCGTCTTCGGCGAAGCTCCACCAGTTGTTCGCGAGGGGCCGCATGATGCGCAGCCAGATTTTGCTGTCGAGGCCGAGGTTGGGGGCCGTTTCCGCCAGATCGCGGTAGAGGACGACAGCGGAGCCGTCGTCGAAGGGGTGAGCGAGCGGGATTTCGGCATGGAGCCAGGATAGGCCGTGGTTCTCCAGCGAGAGCGAGCGGAAGAATGGAGAGCCGGCGGCCATGGGATGCACGGCGGATCCGAAGTCGTGCAGGTAACCGGGCAATGTGAGAGGAAGCGTGCGTGCGGCGCCACCGGGGATGGCTTCTGCCTCGAAGACTTCGACGGGAAAGCCTGCCATTGCGGCGTGGATGGCAGCGGACAAGCCGTTGGGTCCGGCACCGATGACGGAAACCTGAGTCACACCCACATTATGGCGGTAGTTGCGGCAGGGCCAAAGCGAAAAGCGGAACTGCGAGCGAAGATATCGCGGGCTGGCGCGATCTGGCGGAGCGAACTCAGGAGAAGAGTTACCGAAGTGTTTGAGGTCTGTCATTTGCGGTAAGTTGTCTGGGGCCGAGGATATAAGCTTTGCCTAAGTTCAGCTACAAGGTCGGCCGCAAGAATGGAACCCATGCAAGTTGGGAGACGTGGACCCCTGGTGAGTGTTGTGGTGCCAACCGTGGGACGCTCGCCGTGGCTTGGTCAAGCGGTGGATAGCGCGCTGCACCAAACCTATCGAAGTTGCGAAGTGCTAGTGGTGGACGACAGCCCGGATGGTCATGCCGGGCGGGAGTGGACTCTGGAGCGGGGTCTGCGGGACGGCGAGCGCCTCAGGTTGATTCACAGCGGCGGGGTGGGTGGATCGGCGGCCAGAAATGCCGGTGTGGCGGCAGCGCGGGGCGAGTGGATTGCCTTTCTCGACGACGACGACGAGTGGTTGCCGGAGAAACTGGAGCGGCAGATGGAGGCTGCGCTGAGGGTAAGCGGGTTGATGCCCGTGATGAGCTGCCGCGTGAAGGTGCAGACGCCACGCAGTGAATATGTTTTTCCGCGTCGCATTTACAGGGAAGGCGAATCGATTTCGGAATACCTGTTTTGCCGCAAGGGGTGGGCGTCCGGCGCCGGATTCATGCAGACCTCAACGCTGCTGGCGCCTCGCGAACTGCTGCTGAGGGCGCCGTTTACCGCCTGGTTGCCCCTGCACCAGGACTGGGACTGGCTGCTTCGCGTGAGCCGCAAGCCGGATGTGAGTGTCCGCATGCTGGCGGAGCCGCTCGTGGTGTATCGCACAGAGGACGGACGCCAGACGGTGAGCCGGCGGCCGGATTGGCGGAGATCGCTTGAGTGGATAAGGGGACATGCGCAGTGGGTGGAACCAAAGGCGCTCTCGTGGTTCATCGCGGTGCAGTGCGTGTGGAAGGCGCGCGCTGCGCGTGCCGGCTGGCGCGAATGGGCAGAAATTACGCGTGCATTTTGTTACGACGGGCAGCCGACGGCAAAGGCGGCGGCACAATTCGCGATATTTGCGGTGATTCCGGCGGCGTGGAGGAAACGAGTTCGCGACAGGGTCTGGAGATCGCCACGCGCGTTGCAGGCACAAATCGGGGGGCGGGAATGGAAGCTTGTGAGCAGACCGAAAGCGCTGTAACCGCGTTTGCGCAGACGTACCTGGAAGAGGTGGAGGCGATTGCCGCACGGCTGGACGCAGGTGCGATTGAGCGGATGGCGGCGATATTGACCGAGGTGCGGGATGCTGGTGGCCGCGTGTTTTTTCTGGGAGTGGGCGGCGGCGCGGCCAACGCCAGCCACGCGGTGAACGACTTTAGAAAACTTGCGGGGATAGAGTGCTACGCGCCAAGCGATCACATGGCAGAGCTGACGGCACGCATCAACGATGAGGGTTGGGATGGCTGCTATGCCGAGTGGCTGCGCGGAAGCCACATCTGCGAGCGCGATGCGGTTTTTGTTTTTTCCGTGGGCGGCGGGAATTTGGAAAAACGCGTGAGCGTGAACCTGGTGGAGAGCCTG
>JAJZJJ010000399.1 GCA_021810175.1 Acidobacteriota bacterium
AGCTCCCGCCGCAGGTCCCCCAGCGTCTCCGCCTGCCCCAGAGCCTCGTCGTCCAGTGCAATCCCCAGCTTCTGTTCCAGCTCCGACTGCAGCTGCACCCGTCCCAGGCTGTCCAGCCCCAAATCCTCCGAGAGCCGCGCTTCATCGCCGGCCTTCCCCGGCGTGACCCTGCTGATGGACACGATCAGCGCCAGCAGCGCATCCTGCTGCCCGCCGCCCGCCTCCTCCGCAGGCTGCGCGTTCACCCACTCCGTCACTTTGGGCCGCCGGATCTTGCCCGTCGACGTTCGCGGCAGATCCAGTTCCGGCCAGATGCGCCATTGCCGAATCTGTTGGTACTCCGCCAGCTGCCCGTTCGCGGCCACCACCGCCCGCTGCGCCTCTTCCCGGCTGCCGCGGAACAGCAGCACCGCCACCGGCTCCGTTCCACCAGGCGTCAGCAGCGGCACCACCGCCGAAGCCTGCACCCCTGCCTGCGCATTGAGCGCCGCCTCCACGTCCTCCGGATGCACATTCAGCCCCGACGCCGTCACAATCGTCTGGCTCTTCCGCCCCGCAAACCGCAGCTGCCCCTGTTCGTCCTTCTGCGCCAGATCCCCCGTCGCCAGCCATTCGCTCTCGTTCGGCCGCATCGCGCCCTGCTGCCACGTCGCCCCGGAAACCATCGCCCCGCGCACCAGGATCTCGCCTTCGTCCGTAATCCGCACATCGCGCCCCGGCAGCACCTTACCGATCGTCCCCCGCCCCGGCTTGAATGGATGATTCAGCGTGATCAGCGCGGAGGTCTCCGTCATCCCATATCCCTGCACCAGCGCAAACCCAAGAGTCGTCCAGAACCCTTCCAGCTCGGACGACAGCGACGCCCCGCCGCACACAAACGCCCAGAACTTGAATCCCAGCAGTCGATGAATCCGCCGGAACTGCCACCAGCGCTTCCAGACCTTTTCCCCTGCCGCTCTTTCCATCTCCGCCAGCAGGCCGGGATACGCCGCCACCAGATGCGCGCGCAGCAGATCCAGCACCCGCGGCACCGCGCACACCACGGATATACGCTCCCGCCGAATCGTCTCGATCAGCCGCTGCGCCTGCAGCCGATTCTCAAAGTGCACCTCGGCGGCCATCAGCGGCGGAATCCACAGCGCCATAAACTGCCCAAAAACATGGCTCAGCGGCAGCGTGTGCAGAAAACGAATCGGATGAAAAATCCGCTCGTACTTCAGATACTTCTGCATCTCCCGCTCGATCGGCTCCACGCTCGCCAGTACATTGCGATGCGTGTGGACAATCCCCTTAGGCTCCGCCGTCGTCCCTGAAGTAAACAAAATCTGAAAGGGCGAATCGAGTGTCAGCCCCGGCTCGCGCAAATCTCCCGCAGCCCCCGGCAGGCTTCCCGCAAAATCCTCAAAAGCCATCGTCGGCGTCTCATCGCCCGATCCGTGCAGCAACTCCGCATCCCCGGCAATCAGCCGCGGCTTTGTATCGGCTACCACGCGCCGCGCGAAATCCGCCGCGCCCGACGGATCCAGCGGCACCGCGATCACCCCTCGCTGCACGCACCCAAAGAACGCCCCCATCCACTCCAGGCTATTCTGTCCCCACAGCACCACCCGATCGCCCATGCGGACCTCCCGCCGCACCAGTTCCGCGGCAAAGCGGTCCGCCATCGTCGCCAGTTCCGCCCAGGTGGAGGCAATCCGCCGGTTCCCCCGATAAGCCACCACGGCCTGCCCAGAGCCGTGTCGCCGAAAGTCGTCCAGAAATGTGGCCAGATTTGCGCGCATCGTCCTGCTCCTAACCTATAGGACGGGCGCTCCCCAGCCAATCGAACAGGAAAGCCCCTCCCGCCGATTTCTCCGCCCATCATCCAACCAGGCCCGCCAATCTCTCCTCCTACGCACATCATGCCGCTGCCCCGCCATCTGCCTCCACCGGACAGGAAAGAAGAACCTCCCCAGTCGCAGCAGCGCGATCTCGACCGCCCCACAGCCACAGAAATCTACCAGCAGGTCTCTCGCAACGCTCGCCGCGAACTGGAGCGTCCCGCTCGGGCACTGGCCCTCTCCGGTGTCGCCGGCGGACTCACCATGGGCCTGACCGGCCTCAGTGTTGCCGTCGTCAGAGGCCACCTCGGCCACAGCCAATGGGTTGACTTCGTATCCCTGCTCCTGTACCCCGTCGGGTTTCTGGCCGTCATTATCGGCCGCGCCCAGCTCTTCACTGAAAATACCGTCTATCCCGTCGCCCTCATCCTCGCCGAGCGCCGTTACTTCCTCAAAACCGCCCGCCTCTGGACCATCGTTTTGCCCGCTAACATCACCGGAGCGTTTCTGTTCTCGCTGCTTGCCGCCCGCACAAAAGCTCTTCCTCCGGCCACTCTCCATGCGCTTGTCCGCATGGGCATGGACGCGGCCAATTCCGGCTCCAGTCACATCTTCTGGAGCGGCGTCATCGGCGGCTGGATCATCGCCCTCGTCGCCTGGCTCGTCAGCGGCAGCCACTCCATCACCGGATCCTTCGCCATTATCTGGCTGCTCACCTTCATCGTTGGCCTCGGCCATTTTTCCCACTGCATCGCCGGCAGCGGAGAAATTCTTTCAGCCGTCCTCCACCACGATCTTCCCGCCGGCTCCTATTTCCGATGGCTGCTGGCCGCTACGTCCGGCAATATCTGCGGAGGCGTCGTTCTGGTCACTCTTCTCGAATACGGACAGGTTCGCCCCGACTGACGCCAACCTCTGATTCCTCGTGGAACGCACAGGCGTTCCGGGCCATCGCCATGCCGTATTTCAAACCGCCTGACGGCGCTCCTCGCCTGGCGGTTGCATCCCATTTCCGAAAGGAGATCAGCACAAGATGCAGTTCTTTGGCGGAATGTTCGCTTATCTCAGCCAACACTGGCACGGCCTGCTCTGGGCGGGCATTATTCTCGCGTCGGCAATCATTCTTTCGCTTATCGTTCGCGCAATCGTCTTCTGGATTCTGCGCCGCGTCACCCGCAATCGCGGCAAGCTCATCGGCCATTCCCTCGTTACGCACGGCCAGGGGCCCACCCGATGGATCTTTCCTCTCCTCGCCTGCCTCATCGTCCTGCCCGGCCTTCCGCTGCCGCACACACTCCGCACCGTGCTCCTGCACGTCATTGGCATCGGCCTCATTGCGGCCAGCTGCTGGCTCATCATCCTCTTCGTCGAGGTCATCGCCGACCTGCTCGCTGGCCGCTATCGCATCGACGTTTCCGACAATCTCACAGCCCGCCGTATTCAGACGCAGTTCCACATGCTGCACCGCATCGTCATCGTTTTGGTCATCGTCATCGGTGTTGCTATCAGCCTCATGACCTTCCCCACCATTCAGCGCTTCGGCGACAGCATCCTCGCGTCCGCCGGTGTCGCCAGCCTCGTCGTCGGCCTCGCCATGAAGGGCACTCTCGAGAACCTCGTCGCCGGCATCCAGATTGCCTTCACCCAGCCCTTCCGCATCGAGGATGCCGTCGTCATCCAGGGCGAATGGGGCTGGATCGAGGAGATCGGCACCATGTTCGTCGTGGTCCGCATCTGGGACCTTCGCCGCCTCGTCATCCCGCTCTCCTGGTTCCTTACCAATGCCTTCCAGAACTGGACCGTCAGAAGCGCCGAACTCCTCGGCCACTGTTACATCTACGTCGATTACACCGTCCCCGTCGAGCCCCTCCGCGCCGAGCTGAAACGCATCTGCGAATCCACGAAACTCTGGGCCGGCAAAGTCTGCGTCCTCCAGGTCTCCGATTTCCATCAGAACGTCATGCAGCTGCGCGCCCTCATGGATGCCCGCAATTCCGGCGAAGCCTGGGACCTTCGCTGCTATGTCCGCGAGCACATCATCGACTTCATCCGGAAAAACTATCCCGGCGGCCTGCCCCGCTACCGCGGCGAATTTGGCGGACCTCGCGAAGAGCCTGTGCCGCTCCCTGAAGCATCTCAACCGCTCGGCGTGCCTTCGCCCGGCGGTGGTGCTCCCGGAGCCGCGCCGCTGCCCGGCGATCCGCTTCGCCCCACCCCATAGCCGGCCGACATCCCGCTCCGTGAGAAGATATTCCTTCTCACGGAGCGACTACCTCTGACGACTGCGGCTTCCCAATCCGTTCTGCTTTGGTTTCGG
>JAJZJJ010000400.1 GCA_021810175.1 Acidobacteriota bacterium
CAGTTCGTCCGCCATGTCCGCCATGGCTTTCTTGACGCGGGCCTTGGTGCGCGACCATTGCGCCGTTCCCAGCCGGTGCAGCATGGGGGCCGGACCCGTATCGGTCGAGCGATATTTCTGAATCAGGTCAAGCCGCGTGAGCGGAACATACAGCCGCGCGCCTTCGGCGAACTCCAGAATCATGAACTCGACGCGCATGTCGTCCTGGGCGATTTCCTTCAGGCCGAGATAACGCGCCACACCGTGGTCCACATGCACCACGTAATCGCCGACCGCCAGGTCGCGGAAGTCCGAAATAAACGCCGCTGTGCGCGATTTGCGCTGCACCGGACGCGCGGTGACATCCGCCTCATCCGACAAATCGTTTGCGCCCAGGATGACAAGCCGTGCCTCTTCCAGATGTACGCCGTTCGCGATTTCCGTCCGCACGATGACCGGCGCACGCGTGTCCCCGCGCAAATAACTGGTCTCGTCATACATGGTCTCGCTGCCGGAATGCGCGCTGCGGCTGCCGATTCGATACGAAATGCCGTACTCCTGCAGAATGCTTGCAAGGCGCTCGACTTCGCCCTGATTGGCGGCTGCCAGCAGGGTGCGAGTCTCCTGGCGCGCGTGCAGACGCAATTGCTCGATCAGCGCGGGGATCGATCCATGCAGGCGCATCGTCGGACGTGTAGGAATTTCAATTTCGCCGAGCGACGTGTTGTCGCCCTCGAGAACATCCACTGAGCCGAGTTGATCGAGATCCAGTCCGGGCGAGTTCCACAAGCGGCTCTGCCATTCCGCCGGCGTCAGATAAAGATCGGCCGGGGTGAAGAGGGTATCGATGTTGCTGCGTTCATGCCGCTGCGTTACCTTGTTCCACCAGCGGTCGAGCTGGTTCTGCACCATGCCGGGTTCTTCCACAAAAATCCGGCTCTTCGGCACAAGGTCGAAGACAGTTTGCAGGGCGCCGGTCGCAGCCGCTGCGTAAAACTCCCACCCCGGAAAGACGTTGGCGCCTTCAGCTCCAATTGCATCCTGCAACGCTTCATCTTCGCCGTCCAGCCGCCGTCCGCTCAGCCGCGTATGCACTCGCGCCAGCATGGCGTCGGTCATGGGGGTTTCCGTCAGCGGCAGCAGCACGGCTTCGTCGACGGGAGCGGAAGAGCGCTGCGTTTCCGCGTCGAACTTCCGCATGGATTCAATTTCATCTCCAAGGAATTCCACCCGCAGCGGGCTGTCGTGTTCTGGCGGATAGATATCGAAGATTCCGCCGCGCAGCGCATACTGCCCGCGCATCTCCACCATGTCCACGGCCTGGTAGCCCACGCTGGCCAGGTGCGCCACCAGCGTTTCCGGATCAGTCTCCTCGCCGCGCCGAAGGGTGCAGGTCAGGTTTGCGTAGTGGCTTGCGGAAAACACTCGATAGCAAGCGGACTCGATAGGCAGAATGATGAGCCTGGCCGCCCCGCGTGCAATCTTCCAAAGTGTGACTGCACGCTGCTCCTGAATGTCGGGATGCGGAGAAAGATTTTCGAATGGAAGCACGTCATGCGCAGGCAGCCGCACGACCGCGCTCCGGTCCAGCTCTCCCGTAAGGTCACAGGCGGCCTGCACCGCAAGCTGCAAGGCTTCCGCGGCCCGATTGTCCGAAACGACGACGAAAACTGGGACTTTTGCTGTGCGAACAAACAGCGGCAGATAGATGGCGCGTGCCGTGGCAGTCAATCCGGAAATGCGTCGCCGTCCCGCCCCGCTCGCGAGCGGCTGCCGTATCCGGTCCATTGACTGAGATTTGTCCAGTTCGGCGAACAAGTCCCGGACGAAAGGAAGAATCATGGGCGGGACCTAGCTGATCTCCAGAATGTTTTTCTCGTGCGAGGCTTGCTCCTGTGCGCGCTCGGCCACCTGACGCGCGAGCTGATAGAAAGGTCGCGCGCGTTCCGAGAGTTCCCCGGCCAGGGCGATGGGAAGTCCGCGATCGCCGCCGTAGCGAATTTCAGGGTCGAGCGCAACGGAGCCGAGAAAGGCAATCTGATATTCGCGTGCGGTTCGCTCCACCCCGCCTTTGGAGAAAACGTCGATCTCCTGGTGACAGTGGGGGCAGGTAAAAAAGCTCATGTTTTCTATCACGCCCAGCACATCCACATTCACCTGACGAAACATTTCGATGGCTTTTCGAGCGTCCTGGAGCGACACGTCGGAGGGAGTGGATACGATAACCGCGCCGGTCAGCGCCACCGTCTGGACCAGCGAAATGACCACATCGCCGGTGCCCGGCGGCAAATCGACGATCAGGTAATCGAGTTCTCCCCACGCGACCTGCTGCACAAATTGCCGGATGATCTGATGCAGCATCGGCCCGCGCATCACCATAGGCTTGTCGCCCGGCGAGATCGATCCCACGGAGATCAGCTTGACGCCATGGGCCTGCAAAGGCTCGATCAAATTGCCTTCCAGCACCCTGGGCTGGGTACGGTTGCCCATCATCAGCGGCACATTCGGGCCGTAGACGTCGGCGTCCACCAGGCCCACGCGGTTGCCCAGCCGCGCCAGCGCAATCGCCAGGTTCACGGCGACGGTGGTCTTACCCACGCCACCTTTGCCCGAGCCTACTGCAATCGCGTAGCGGATTCCGGGCAGCGGTTGCGGCCCTGGGGGCTGATTTCCGAACATATTTCCCATTTCTCTGCGCTCCTTAGCGTCCCAATCTCTTCAAAAGTGCTTAGCGGTCAGCCGGCGCGGGCGACAGCGCCTCGCGCGCCGCCTCGTTCTGGCGCCTGCGCTCATGCTCGCGTTCGCGCTGCTGGCGCCTCCGGCCTGCATCTTCATGCCGCCGCAACTCTTCCGGGGTCACGGCGACCAGCGGTGGCACCGGCAGACGCCGGCCGTTTTCATCCACCGCCACAAATGTCAGATACGCGGAGGAGACATGGCGACGGGTTCCGGCCATGGCGTTTTCCACCCACGCCTTCACTCCAACGTCCATCGAAGTTTGAAAGGCCCGGTTGACGGACGCCTTCAGAATGACCAGGTCCCCCACATGCACAGGCGCGATAAAGTCGATATGCTCCATGGAAGCGGTGACGACGTGTGCGCGGGCATGGCGGTAGGCGGCCATCGCCCCCACCAGATCGATAAAGTGCATCAGCCGCCCGCCCAGCAGATTACCCAGGGTGTTGGTGTCGTTGGGCAGCACAAGCTCGGTCATCTCGGACTGTGAATCGGATACGGATCTGGGTTGCGGTGCTTGACTCATCTTTTTTCCTCGAATGGTGTTCCTGCCCGCTCCTGGAATGCTGCCTGCCCGGTCATCGCGCTGCTCTGATAGGAATCTCTATTTTACGCTGCGAAAGTGGAAGCATCGAGGTGATGCGCCGGCGCTTGAGAAGCAAGGCGAGCCGCCGTAAGGTGGAAGGTGGACGGATTGCCCTGGGGAATTCCACCACGATCACAATTATCGAGACGACAGGAAGATACCGATGGACAAAGTAGCGGCGTTTACAGAAATACTCGCCCAGAATCCGCAGGATGCCTTCGCCCGCTACGGGCTGGCCATGGAGTATATTCAGCGCGAACAGATTCAGCTTGCATTGGATCAGTTCGACGAGCTGCTGAAGAGACATCCCGACTACACGCCCGGCTACCAGATGGCGGCACAGACTTTGCTGAGCGCGGGCCGCCGCGAAGAAGCCATCCACCGGCTTGTTGCGGGCATTGAGTGTGCCAGGCGCGCTGGAAACCGGCAAGCGACAGCGGAGATGCAGGGAATGTTGGAGGAAGCGCAGGCGGAGCAGTAAAGCGCTGTACAAGACCAGTGCAGGAAACCGGGTCGTTGGAGCAAAAAATGAAAATTCCGCTTTTTCCGCTCGACGTGGTTTTGTTTCCCGGCGCCCCCTTGCCGCTGCACATCTACGAAGAACGTTACAAGGAGATGATTTCCGATTGCCTCGCTCGCAACGAAGCATTTGGCGTGGTGCAGTGGCACCGGGACGGTCTGGCGACAATCGGATGCACGGCTTCCATCGTGCGGATCATGCGCCGCTATCCTGACGGGCGCATGGACATCTTCTGCCGGGGGGAGCATCGCTTTGAAATTGAATCCCTCTGCGAGCAGCGCAGCTTTCTCCAGGCCGAAGTGGATCTGCTGC
>JAJZJJ010000401.1 GCA_021810175.1 Acidobacteriota bacterium
TGGAGTACCTGGCGAATCAGGCGCTGGCGGGCAAGGTGAATGCGGCGCTGTCAAACTCGTTCGGGTTTGGCGGGATCAATGCATCCCTGGTGTTCAAGCGCTGGGAGGACTGAGAAGCCAGCCCCCGGGTGTCCGTCCACAGCTTTTTGTGAGAGTGGGGCATCTGCAACCGATAGATGCATTGAGGGATTCAATCCAATGAAAAGCGGGAGCCATCATGGCTCCCGATTTTGTTTTGGTGCGGAAGCGGATTTATGTGCCGGTGATGGCGGTGGCTCCGACACTGAGCAGGATAAAGAGGATCCACCAGCCGAAGACAGCGACGGCGGCGGAGCTCTTTTTGATCTGGCCGACCTTGGCGCAACCGATGGTGAGCAGGACGGCGGCCCAGATCTTGAGGACGTCGACGGAGCTGAGCAGGGTGCTGAGCCAGTGGGGTGCGTCGCTTGAGAGGTAGTAGCCGATGTTGGTGCCGACGGGGTTCTGGAGGTTGAAGGAGCCGGGATCAAGGCCGGCATAGAGGGTGATGATGGACAAAAGGGAGACGAGGGTGAGCGGGAGGGTGGCGTAGAACCAGACCGCGTACATCTGGCCGAATTTGGCGCGGCCACCGAAGAGGAAGTTCACCGTGCCCCAGAGGACAGCCGAGCCGACCAGAGCGGTAAGGAGCAGAAGCAAGGGGATCGAGAAGGCGCTGATCTGGATGGTTTTGGACTGGATGGACTGGGCGGTGGCGAGCTGATCGGGCGGGAGCTTCTGCATTTGCTCCATGGCCTTGGGATTCTGTCGGAGGGTGTTTGCGGCGACCTGGTTCCAGCCGACCTGCTGCTGGACGGCGATGGTGAAGCCGAGCCCGATGATAGCCGCCAGGAGCCAGGGAAGCCACCAACTGGTGCTGCGGCGAATGTCAGTGAAGGTTTTGGAGGGAGCGATGAAGGCATCGACGACTCGCTGCCACTGGCTGAGAGCCGGAGCGGAATCAACGGGCGGAACTGCGGCTTGATCAGACATAGGCCATCCTTGCAAAGAGCGTTGAAAGCAACCCGCAAGCATTGTAGCCCGATATTGGGGTGGGGCTGGGCGAAATTCGGTGCGCGATGTTGCGGCAGGCGGGTCAATCGGGTCCGCGTTTCTGAAATCGCAGCCGTGCCGGGGGAAAATGCGCAAAATCGGGAAGAATGCTGCAAATGCGGGCAATAGTGCCGTTCACGGTACTTCCCGGAGAGTGGAATGGTTGGTTATTCTCAAGACTGCAAGACGACTCTCCCGGCGAAGATGCTCGATGTTGAAGTTTCTGATTGTCGCTCTGCTGGTGATTCCGCCAGCTCTTCCTGCTTTTGGCGCGACGCCCGCAGCGGAGCACAGCGCGCCTGCGCATGCCTCTGCCGTTCACCAAACCACGCATCCCCTGACAGCGGCCCAGCGCCGGGCAAGGCTTAAGCGGCTGGAACACGAGCGCGCGGTGCGGCGCATGGCCGCGGAACGGCGGTTGCGGGCGCAGCATATGCCGACGCACCGCACCGTGAAACGGGCGACGGTAGCGCGGCGCACGGTGACGCGCCGGAGAGCTGTGCAACGGCCCGTAACCCATCGGGTAGTGGCGCATCGAACGCTTGCGCGAGGAACTGGAACGCGCCGGGTTGTTGCGCATCGGACGGTCGTGAAGACGGCTTATGCGCGGCGGCTTGCGGCGCATCGGGCTTACGAGGAACATCTGGCGTATGAGCGACGGGTGCGCGCGCACCGTGCTTACGAAGCGCACCTGGCGTACGAGCGTCGGCTGGCGCGCGAGCGGGCGGCTGCGCATCTCTCGTACGAGCGGCAGCTGGCCAAGCGTCGTGCGGATGAGAGGCAGTTGGCGCAGGAACACGCGGCAGAGGTGCATGGGGTTCGCGGCGACCAGCCCGATAGAGAGATTGCGAAGGCTGAAGTGCCGAGCGCGACGCCGGGGCCGGCGAGCGGAACGGTAAATCCGGCTTCGCTGGATTACGTATCGCACGCGCACGTTCACCTGTACTGGGTGTCGCCGCTGCGCGGCTCGCACGCCTCACTGGTGCGGCAGGACGAGCGCGACCGCGCCGAGGGGCTGACGCGGATCAAGGACGAGACGCAGTTGCGGGAACTGGTACGCGAGCACTCATTGATTCCGCTGCCGCAGAACGAGGACATCCAGGCGGATCCGCGGCTGGCCTACGACCGGCGCTACACGCGGCCGTGGACGGCGGATTTTCTGCGCGAGCTGGGTGTGGCCTTCACGCACCGGTTCGGGGAACCGCTGGTGATTACTTCCGCGGTGCGGCCGGCGACGTACCAGGAACGGCTGACCTGGCGGAACGGGAATGCGGCGCCGGCGAATGGGGCGATTGCTTCCCCGCATGAGTTTGGCGCAACAATCGACATCGGCAAAAAGGGCATGACGGCGCGGGAGATGGCATGGATGCGCGGTTATCTTCTGCCGCTGCAGCAGGCCGGCCAGATCGATGTGGAAGAGGAGTTCTACGAGGCGTGCTTTCACATCACGGTGTACAAGAGCTACGTGCCAGCGCCGGTTGCTCCAGCCCAGCCTGAAGTCGCCAATACGCAGGTGGACACCGACTCGCGGTAGCGCCTTGCGCGGGAAATACGGGCAGGGCCTGGGGCGTCTCCAACTGTTATTTTGCCGGAGCTGTAGCCGGGGCGGTCATGTTGCCGGGCGGCGGCAGGTTGTAAACCTCGATGGCCTGATTGCGCAGGATGGCGAAGCGGCGCCCATCGGATGACAGTGCGAAGTTCTGGCCTGCGCTGACGATGGGGTCTGCGTCGCGAACGAGCACAAGCTTGCCGGTATCGGTGTCAAAGACGCCGACGAGTTGACGGACGACATCGTTGACATTGGCTTCGCTGAGGGTGACGAGGGGCTGGTCGGTCATGAGAGAGCCCAGCGCGAAGCGGCTGCCATTGGTCGCATAGGCGATGGTGTGCCAGATGTAGCGGGCCTGCCACCACTGCTGCCAGAGCTTGTTGCCGTCGAGGTCGACGGCGGTCATGAGGTGGTCGGCGCCGTCGCCGGCGCAGCCGGTGAGGATGACGCTGCCGCTGAGAGGCAGCAGCGAGGGACGGCAGTCGCTCTGGAGGGTGAGGACGTCCTCGCTGGGCAGCTTGGCGGGCAAATGAGCGCGGTCATCGAGGCCCTGAAACTTAATTTCGCGGACGATCCAGAAATCGCCCCGGCCTTTCCGTGGCTGTTCGGAGAGCAGCTCAAGGAAGCCGTTTTGCATGACGGGCAGATTGAGAGGCCGGCGGGATTGCGAGTGGAAGAGCAGGCTCTGGCTGCTGACCTGGTAAACGGCGAGGTTGACGCGCTGGGGTCGCTCGATGATGTTGCCTTGCAGGTCGACCTCAGGGATGAGCGAGGCCGGGTCTGCGGGGACGTCGGTTTCCACCGAGAGGAAGTTGCGGCCGGGCGAGATGCTGACGAGCGTGAGCAGGTGCCGCGGCTTGAGGAATGGCTGGAGCTTGAGCGAAGGGCCGGTCTGGAAGAGCGTGTTGCCGATGCGGAGGAGGAATTTTCCGTGGCCGAGCGCCCAGAGGTAGCGCTGGTGGTCGTGCATGGTCCACTGGGTTTGCTTGAGGACCTTGCCGGTGGAGATGTCGAGGACGTCGGCGCGGATGACCTGGTCCTCGTCTCCGGGTTGATCGTTGCCGGCTGTGCGCTTGATGAGCGCGTTGACGCGGAAGGTGAAGAGCAGGTGGTTGGCGTCAATGAAATTGAGGGTGAGCGAGGACTGGCGCAGTGCGAGATAGAAGAGACTGGGCGGTTCGAAGCCCAGCGGCTGCACAGGGATGGATGCGACGGGATGGATCTGGGGCGGCGCGGGCGCAGGTTTTTTGGGCGCGGCGGCAAGGGCCAGACCGGGAAGGCCGAGCGCGACAAGCGCGGCAGATCGCAGGAAAGTACGAAGCGAGAGCCGCACCCGGGCATTCATGCACCTATTGTGACGCTGAGAGGTTTTTTCCCGCAATCATTTCGCGGGATGGAGCGTAAGGGCATCAAAACAGGGCGTTTTTGTGGCGTGATGGGAGCCTGAACAGCGGGGATGGCTGGGTTGGTCTGGCTATACTTGAGGGAAGCGGTTATTCCCGAGGA
>JAJZJJ010000402.1 GCA_021810175.1 Acidobacteriota bacterium
CTTCGATAACCACCGTAGAATCATATGCTTACCGAACGGCCGACGACCGGTCGCGCCGCTATACCCTTTGGATTCATATGGATAGCTAGAAGCGGCAAAAACCCAGGGGGTACCCCCACGCGGCCAAAGTTCCGGCGCCGTTCGGCAGGAAAAAGCCCCGCCGAAGGGATCCGGCGGGGCTGAGGGTTGTGGTTGTCTGTAGCTGAGCCGCTGGTTATGAGCCGAGCATCACCCTGGCGCCGCCGTCGCGACGGGCGGCCTGCGACAGATTGGCCGTGCCGTAGAGGGTCACGTACTCCGTGACCGACCCGGTGGGCGGCGTCACTTTGAACTTCGCCGTGACCGTCTGGCTCGGCGAAGCGCTGCTGGTGGTGCTGCCCATCGGCTCCACCTGCCAGCCGCCGGGCGCCTTCAGTTTCAGGTCGACGCCGTGCAGCGTCTCATTGCCGCCCGCGCTCAGCGATACGCTGACCACGGCGCTGCTGCCCGGCTTGAAGCTCTTCGGAGCCATCACCGTTACCTGCCGGCCACCGATCGCCTTTGTCATCTGGTAGCTCGCCTTCAGCGGCAGGTTGGCCAGCGCCGACGAGTCGCCGACGTACACCTGATAGGTGCCGGTGCTCTCGGTCCAGCCATTCTGGCCCCACCACCACTCGTCGCGCGGCGTGATGGTGAAGTGCACCACCTCCGACTGGCCCGGCTCCAGCATGACCCGCTGGAAGGCCACCAGCTTGCGCGGCGGCTCACCGGTCGAGGCCGGCATGCCGAGGTACAGCTGGGCAACGTCGGCGCCGGCGACGTGGCCGGTGTTGGTGACGCGCGCGCTCACCTGAACGGGGCTGACGCCATCGACTTCATGCGCGCTGACCATCAGGTCGCTGAAATGGAACTGTGTGTACGACAAACCGAAGCCGAAGGGGAACATCGGCTGGATGTGCTTCGCGTCGTACCAGCGATAGCCGACCAGCAGCCCTTCCGAGTAGTGAACCTTGCCGTCCACGCCGGGGAAGCGCTCCGGGCTGGCTGCCGGAACATCGGCGAGCTTCACCGGGAAGGTCACCGGAAGGTGCCCGCTCGGATCGACTTTGCCGTAGAGCACATGGGCCAGCGCCGTGCCGTTGGTCTGCCCCGGATACCAGGTGTCGAGAATGGCCGAGACGTGATCCAGCCACGGCATGGCAATCGGCGCACCGGCCTGCACCACCACGACGGTGTGCGGATTGGCTTTGGCCACCGCGCTCACCAGCGCGTTCTGCGCGGAAGGCAGGTTCAGGTCGGGACGGTCTCCACCCTCGCTCTCGGTGTTATCCGCCACCACCACCACCGCGATCTTCGCCGACTTCGCGGCGGCTACCGCCTTCTGGATGTCGGAATTCACCGTGGAGGGTGTTGCCCAGGTGATTTTGCTGACCGGGCAGGAGGCGGTCAGCTTGTAGGTCTGGCCGCTGGTGAGGTTGATGGCCGCTGAATGCGGCGAGCCGGGCGCGTTGATGAGGATCTTTCCGTTGACGGAAAGCCTCGTAAACCAGCGGTTGCAGCCGGCGCCGAGACCGAGGATGTACCGGCCGCTCTCCGTGGGCTTGAGCGTTGCGGAGTGCTGCCAGCCGTGATGGCCGCTCGTCGACGGGCTCGAAAGATTCGAAGCCGGGATGGGCGTGAGCTCAGCATCGGTGGGCAGACCCTGGGTGTAGCTGACGCCGGAGGTTCCGGCAATCGCCTGGATACCGGCCAGCGGGGAGACCGTGGAGGATGGGATGACGTGGGCGCTGCCGCCGCCGCCATAAGTCACTTCGGCCGATGCCGCGGGGCCGATGAGGGCGATTTTCGTGGATGGGGAGAGCGGCAGGAGATGGCCGTTGTTCTTCAGCAGAACGGTGCCGGTTTCCGCGATCCTGGTGGAGATTGCCTGGTGCTCCGGCGTGGTGGCCACCGCGGTGGTTGAACCGGCCGGCGGATGATTGAAGAAGTTGAAGCGGAACATCTGGTAGAGGATGCGCTCGACCATGGTGTTCAGCACGGCGCGGGGAATGGCGCCGTTGGTTACCGCTTTCTGCAGAGGTGCACCGAAGAAGCCGTTGTCGGGCTCCTGCATGTCTGTTCCGGCGGCGGCGGCGGAGAGGCTGTGGACGGCGCCCCAGTCAGAGGTATTGAAGCCGTCGAAATTCCACTCGTCGCGCAGGACGGTGGTGAGGAGGTAGGGATTCTCGCAGCTGTAGTAGCCGTTTACGGTTGCATACGAGCACATGATGGACGCGACTTTGCCCTTGCGGATCGCGGCGCGGAAAGCCGGCATGTAGAGTTCGTGCAGAGCGCGTTTGGAAACCAGAACCTGGTCCTTCGGCGTATTGCGGTAGGTTTCCTGGTTGTAGGCGTCGAAGTGCTTCACCTGGGCCATGGTGCCCTTCTTCTGGATACCGCGTATTTCGGCGGCGCCAATGACGGCTGCGAGCTGCGGATCCTCGGAGAGGCTTTCGAATTCGCGGCCCCAGCGGGGATCGCGGTCGATATTGACGGTGGGGCCGAGGTCGACGGAAGAGCCTTTGGCGGCCTGCTCAGCGCCGATCACCTCGCCATAGTCAAAGGCGAGTTTCGGCGAGAAGGTGGCGGAAACGGCTGTGCCCGCGGGCAGGTTGGTGACGTCCTTCAGTCCGTCGCCCACGCCGTTGGGTCCGTCTTCGAGACCAAGCTGCGGAATGCAAAGCGAAGGAATCGCAGGCTGGGTTCCGACATAGGGATTCGTGCCGTGGCCTTCGACCATGGAAATTTCGTCGCTGATGGTCATCTTCTTCATGACCATTGCCACGCGCTGGGCGATGGGCAGATGCGGATTGAGCCAGGGGCAGGCCGCGGGGTTTCCGACGGGGCCGGGCGGCGGGGCCGGAGCCGCACTGGCTGTGCCACAGAGAGCCAGGCTGAGTGCCGCAATGCCGGAGGCTGCCAGCAGCGGCCGAAAACTGATAAGGAACTTTGTGGCTGAAGAGAGTCGATGCGGCTTCATGAGGACAGATTCGAGAGCAACCGTGCTGCGCGATTCGCAAGCGTAACGCGCCGGCAACGTTTTATGCCGGTTCATTCTTTTGGATCCTCCATATTGAAAATCGAGCTTTCATGATCTGGAAACAGCCGCCTCCGGGTGCATTTACAGCCGGGGCGAGGCTGGCAAATTTGGTACTGTTCGAGATTACTCCTCAGAAGGAGGTTGGGAGGCATCTGCATCGGCTACGGGAACAAATGTGGCGCGAGCGCCTGCGGGAGAGGTGATTGCGGCGTGCATGGCGGGGTGGTGGCTGATGAATGGCGGGGGTCCCGGTATGTATCCGCCTGGATTCGGTGACCGGCTGTCCCGTGTCAGCCAGGGGCGGCGGACACAGGACAGCGGTGCAGCGGTACGGCGCTGAACCCCTGGGTGGGGTTTACATCTTCCCGCGCGCGGTGGGAGGCAGGATGCCGTTGAGGCGCAGATAGGAGGCCGCCTGGGAGTAGTGGTCGGTCCAGTCATCGGTCATCATGATCATGCCGCCGCCGCGCGAGAAGGCGTGCGGACCGAAGAGATGGATGGGACTGCTGAGGTTGCCGTCCGTCTGGTTGGCGAAGCGGCTCTCGCAGTAGGCGTAGGAGGCCTGGAGATGGCTGACGAGGGTAGCCTTGGGGGGATTGGCATTCATGATGCCTTTGGCCGCGGCGGGCATAGCAGCTCCGGTGAGTTTGGAGCAGAAGAAGTAATTGGAGGCCGTGGCGTGCTTGATGAGATGGCGGAAGGTCCACTGGGCCGGGGTGGGCCGGTAGGTGTACTTATCGGCGGGCATGAGTTTGGCGGCGGCGACCATGTGGCTTTCGCTCATCGTCATAATGTGCTTCACCGTGGTGGTGATGGGGTTGGCGGACTGCGCCAGAGCCAGGGGCGCCAACATTGCCGCCAGGGAAAGACACAGCGGTACGCGCAATTTCATGAAAGGTCCTCCATGCTGAGAAATTGAAGCCATGGAATCCTGGGGACATGGCAACCCGCCCATGATACGCGGGTTGGATGACGAGCGGCTGGAGCGGGCAGGAGCGTGGCGCGGGGGCTATGGAGCGGAGGTGAGCAAGGGCATCCTCAGCGAGCTGGTTTGCCTGGCTGGGTGC
>JAJZJJ010000403.1 GCA_021810175.1 Acidobacteriota bacterium
TCCGTCGAACGGCAGCGCCGATTGTCTCTGGGTCATCGACTACAAAACCGGCATGCCTCACGCTGCCGGCCACGCCGCCTGGCTCGCCGAGGAACGCAAAACCTACGCCCCCCAGCTCCTCGCCTACGCGCGCATCCTCCGTGCTCTGCACGGATCCTCAGCGCCCATGCGCCTCGGCCTCTACTATCCGGCGATTGCCGCCTTCGACTACTGGGACCCCGACGGCGTCGAATGACGGTTGGCCGGTTTCACCGCGCTCGCCGCGCCCATGTGGTGCCGCACATCTGCCCCCCGCACCCAGAAGATCACGTCCTCCGCGATGTTCGTCGCGTGGTCCGCCACCCGTTCCAGCGCCCGTGAGATCATCAGCGCATTCAGCGCCTGCGGAGCCAGCCCGGGCTCCTTCTTCATCAGATTCAGCAGCGTGAAATGCGCCGCGCTGTTCAGCTTGTCCACGCTGTCGTCCATCGAAAGCACGCTCTCCGCCATCTCCGCGTCGCCTTCAATAAACGCCTGCAGCGCCTTCCGTACCATCGCCCCCGCCAGATTCGCCGTCCGCGGTATATCGATCGGCATCTCCACTGCCGGAAACGCCATCAGGTCCCGCACCCGGTCGCTGATCGTACGCGCCGAATCGCCCACCCGCTCCACATCCGCGTTAATCTTGATCACCGACAGGATGAACCGCAGGTCGATCGCCATCGGCTGCTCCATCGCCAGCAGATCCAGCGCCATCTGGTCGATCTCCCGCTCCAGCCGGTTGATCGCCATCTCCCCCCGGTCCACCAGATCGCAGATCGACAGATCGCGCACCCGGTAGGCTTCTACCGCCCTCTGGATCGACTGCTCGGCCATCCCCGCCATCACCAGCAGCTTTTCCTTCAGGTCATCCAGATTTTGCTGAAAGCGGATTCTCATTATCCAAACCTGCCCGTGATGTAATCTTCCGTCCGCTTGTCCCCGGGATTTGTGAATATCTTGTGCGTCGAATCGAACTCGACAAGCTTCCCGTTCAGAAAGAATCCCGTCCGCTCCGCCACCCGCGCCGCCTGCTGCATGTTGTGCGTCACAATCACAATCGTGTACTGCGATTTCAGCTTAAAAATCAGGTCCTCGATCTTCGACGTCGATACCGGGTCCAGCGCCGATGCCGGCTCGTCCATCAGCAGCACCTCCGGATCCACCGCCAGCGCCCGCGCAATGCACAGCCGCTGCTGCTGCCCGCCCGAAAGACTCGCTCCCGACTTCTTCTTCAGGTCGTTCTTTACCTCGTCCCACAGCGCCGCATGTTGCAGCGACCGCTCCACCACTTCGTCCAACACCCGCCGGTTGCGGAACCCGTTCAGCCGCAGCCCCGACGCCACATTGTCGTAAATCGACATCGTGGGAAAAGGATTCGGCCGCTGAAATACCATCCCGATCCGCCGCCGCACTTCCACCGCCGACGTCTCGTTGTAAATGTCCAGCCCGCCGACACGCACCTCGCCCGTCACCTTGGCGATCGGATTCGTCTCGTGCATCCGGTTCAGGCACCGCACAAACGTCGACTTCCCGCACCCGCTCGGCCCAATCAGCGCCGTCGCCTCGTTCGCCGGTATATGCAGCGTGATGTCCTGCAGCGTGTGGTTCGCTCCGTACCACGCGTTCAGGTGGTTGACTTCGATCCCGACACCCATCCTTTAGCTTGCCCCCTTCAGCACGCCTCGTGTTGTCACCATCCGCACCAGCGAAACCGATACCACGATCAGCCCAATCAGCACCAGCGCACCCGCCCAGGCCAGCCGATGCCATTCCTCATACGGTGAGATCGCATACACATATATCTGCAGCGGCAGCGCCGCGATCGGCTGGTTCAGATTCGTGCTCCAGTACTGATTTCCCAGCGCCGTGAACAGCAGCGGAGCCGTTTCCCCCGCCACCCGCGCAAATGCCAGCATGCATCCCGTGATCACTCCCGGCGTCGCTGTCTTTAGCGTAATCGACATCACCAGCCGCCAGTTGGGAATTCCCAGCCCCAGCCCCGCCTCCCGAATCGGCCGCGGCACCATCAGCAGCATCTCCTCCGTCGTGCGCGCCACCGTCGGAATCATCATGATCCCCAGCGCGACCCCGCCCGCCAGTGCTGAATACCCCTGCTGTGGCACCACAATCATCGAATACACTGCTATCCCCATCACAATCGACGGCACCCCGTTCAATACGTCCGCCGTAAACCGAACCATATTCGACAGCTTCGTCCCCTGCCCGTATTCCGACAGGTATATCCCCGCCGCGATCCCCACCGGAATTCCCAGCCCGCACGCCAGCGCCAGCAGCACTCCCGATCCCACAATCGCGTTGGCCATCCCGCCCCCGCCCATTCCCACCGGCGTCGGAATCTTCGTGAAAAAATCCCAGTTGAGCGACCTTGCCCCCTTGTACAGCAGGTAGATGAACACTGCAACCAGCGGCGCAAGAACAATCATCGTGCTGGCCACCGCCAGCCCCGTCGCCAGCCGGTCCTTCACCATCCTCACCCGGCCCCTCGCCGCCCCTGCTTTCCGTTCCATCATGCCCAGACCCCTATGCCCTGGCCGGCGCTCCCCGCGTCACCGCCCACACCAGCAGCCGCGCCACCATATTCACCGCGATCGTCACCAGAAACAGCGCCAGCCCAATCTCCACCAGCGCGCTGCGGTACGTCGCCCCCGCCGCCTCCGCAAACTCGTTCGCGATCACGCTGGCCATCGTTGCCGCCGGCGCCAGCAGCGACTTCGAAATCGTCGGGCTGCTCCCGATCACCATCGTCACCGCCATCGTCTCTCCCAGCGCCCGCCCCAGCCCCAGAATGATCGACCCCACAATCCCGATCCGCGCGTTCCTCAGCACCCCCATCCGGATCATCTCCCACCGCGTCGCCCCCAGCGCCAGCGCCGCCTCCCGCTGCGACTGCGGCACCGCCGTCATTACCTCCCGCGTCAGCGACGAGATAATCGGTAGAATCATAATCGCCAGAATCACCCCAGCCGCGAACATCCCAATCCCGTAATCCGGCCGCTCAAACAGCCCCGTCCACCCCAGCGTCCGAATCAGCACCGGATTCACATAGTTCCGCAGCAGCGGCACCAGCACAAAAATCGCCCACAGCCCGTACACCACGCTCGGAATCGCCGCCAGCAGCTCCGTCAGAAATCCCAGCACCCCCCGCAGCGCCCGCGGACACATCTCCGTCAGAAACACCGCCACTCCCACCGCCAGCGGCACCGCAATCGCCAGCGCCACCAGCGACGACACAATCGTCCCGTACACAAACGGCAGCGCCCCAAAGTCGTTCTTCACCGGGTTCCACGCGCTGCCCACAAAAAATCCCCACCCGAACTTCCGCAGCGATAGCCCCGAGTGCGCCACCAGCTCCCCGGCAATCAGCCCCACAATCGCGAAGATGCTCAGCGCGCACCCCAGCATCAGCCAGCGGAACGTCGAGTCCGCCATCCACGAGCTGCCCAGCCCCTGCAAATAGCTCCGCACCGCCGGATCCGGCTTCGGAACTGCAATCTCCGCGCCCCGGCCAATCACCGGAGCGGTGGGCGTCATCGGCGCGCGGGGTCCCTGAAGGCGTAGATTCACTGCCTCAAAGGCTACCGTCGATTTTTGAATGCCACGTTAATCGCCATGAAAACTAAGGGACTTAAGTGCCCACCAGCTACTCCGAAGTAATGCCACCATCCCTCTTTCGGCGTCATCCTTCAACCGTGCTGCCATCGCCCGTGCCCCTCTATCCCATTCACAGGAAAACCGTTGCGCCGCCCACCCCCAAAACCCGCCGCACTTCATGCCGATTACGCCGCCTGCCTCGTCCGTCAGCATCGTCCGCCGCCGCACCCGCTCACAGCGGCAGCAAATCCCCGGCGATCCGCTCCAGCAGATCCGGCGATAGCTTCGCCTCCCGCGCCCATTGCGGCCAGCTGTCAATCGCGGCGAGCACATCGGCCAGGGCATCGCCCGGCCTTCGCACGCCGAAACGATCGGCAACCGCCAGCAGGTCGTCTCTCGTAATCTCCCTGAACTTCCGATTCACGCTCATCAGGTGCTGGTATGTCCACGCGCCCCTGGGGTTGTACGCGTGGGTCGCCGGGAAGGCGGACG
>JAJZJJ010000404.1 GCA_021810175.1 Acidobacteriota bacterium
GCCGCATCGAGCGATTTCTTCATGTCCTCTGCGTCGTCGCCGTGCAGGCTTCCGGCCGCTCCCTCAACCCGGAAGAGTCGAGCGCCGTCACCGCTGCCCTTCATTATTTCCAGGAGGGTGGCCGTCGCCACAACGCTGACGAAGAAGAATCGCTGTTCCCCCGCCTTCGCGCGGCGCAGCCCGACGATGCCCAGGCCAACCTCGCACACCTTGAAGCCGATCACCGCCGTACGGAACAACTGCACCATCTCGTCGAAAACCTCTACCGCATGTGGATCGACTCTGCCACTCTCAGCAGCAGCGACCAGCAGGCTCTGCTTTCCGCCACATCCGAGCTGCAGCGCATCTACACCGAGCACATCCGGTTAGAGGAGCTCACCGTCTTTCCGCGTGCCGCCCAGTTGCTCGACAAGACCGCCATTGCCGCCATCGGCTCTGAGTTCCAGGCCAGAAGAAAGTAACACATACAGGCACGTTGTGCGCACCCCTTCCATGCCTGCCGTGGGTTCCTCGTAACGCCTTTTCAGTGTGCCAATTCGTTCGCGTGCGGCACCAGGTCCATGTAGACCGAGCGCGGCAGGTGCGTCTGCCAGTGCCCGCCGATCTTCGCAATCATCACCGTACCCACGAACAGCACCGCGATGGCCGCCGCCGTCGCCACGGGACCCACCACCCGCCCCTTCCAGCGCGTCGCCGCATCCGTTGACCTCGCCGGAGTCACCGCGAATTGCAATGCATTCTCCGCAGGGCATGACGCCACGCATTCCATGCATGCCGTGCACTCCACGGATTGAATCTGCACCAGCTTATCCACCGGCAGGTGCGACGGGCATGCCCGCGAGCACTTCCCGCAGTCAATGCATGCTTCCTGATCGCGCCGGATTTTCACCGGGCTCAGCAGCGACGCCAGCCCCATCAGCGCGCCATACGGGCAAAGATAGCGGCACCAGAAGTTCTGGATGAAGACCGAGAGCACAACCAGCACACCCAGAACAATCGCTGTTGTCACACTCATGTCCACAAAGAAGTTCAGCATCTTCACATCCGCCACCAGCGCAAACGGATCGTGCATAAACCCGTCCAGCGCAGCCGCGGACATCGATCCCACAATGTAGGCAAAGAAGGCCAGCAGCAGGTACTTCAACCCTCGCAGCGGAATGTCCAACCACCTCGGCACCTGCAGGCTTCTCCTGAAGATCTTCCTGCCCAGCTTCCATAGATTTTCTGAAAGCGTCCCAATCGGGCACAGCCACGAGCAGAACGCTTTCTTCATCAGAACGCTGATCGCAAGAAAGGCCATCAGCAGAAACATCGCTGCCGGATGAATTCCCGGAATATCGCCCGTCACCAGGAAATATTTCAGGTTCATCAGCCCGGCAATCGGCAGCCATCCCTCCACGCCCGGCGGCCGGCTCACATACATCGCATGCCCGCCGCGCTCAAAGTAGCGCACCCAAAGGTAAAACTGCACGCCAATCCAAACATTCAACGCGAGAAAGGTCCACTGCACCCAACGCCGAATCCTCTGCGTGCGGTCCGGCGCAGACCGGCGAATCAGCTTCTTCCGCACATCGCTGTGCGCGGGCGTAAACGCGTTTGTCGCGCGCAGCAAACCACCTTCGCGCTCCACTTCACTCGGTGCCGGCATCATCAGCACTACACCTTGCCTTGTCTTGCCCCGGGTACCCATCACGCCCTCCTCAATAGCGAATCACCTGTTCCATCGCCGCAACAATCTTGTCCACATTCGGCATGTAGAAATGCTCCATCGCCGCCGCCGCGGGTATCGCCGGAATATCCGGGGGCGTCACGCGCACAATCGGCGCATCCAGGCAGTCGAATGCCTGCTCGGCAATCGTCGCCGAAATCTCCGCGCCAATCCCCAGCGTGCGATTATCCTCGTGCACAATCACCACCCGGCTTGTGTGCGCCACGGAATCCAGCACGGTCTCCTTGTCCCACGGCGCCAGCGTCCGCAGATCGATCACTTCCACTTCCACGCCGTGCTCCTGCTTCATCCGCTCTGCCGCCTCCAGCGTCAGCCGCAGGGTGTACCCGTACGACACCGCCGTCAGATGCGTCCCCGCTCGCTTCACCGCCGCCTTCAGCAGCGGAACCGTGTAGTCCTCTACCGGCACCTCTTCCTTCACCGAGCGGTACAGCTTCTTGTGCTCGAAAAACATCACCGGATTGTCATCGCGAATCGCCGCCTTCAGCAACCCCTTCGCGTCATACGGCGACGAAGGAGCCACCACCACCAGTCCCGGCGTATGGATAAACCAGCTCGTGTTCGTCTGCGAGTGATACAACCCGCCACCCACGCCGCCGCCGTAACACACGCGCACCGTCAGCGGGCAGGTCTGCGTTCCCGCGCTGCGATACCGCAGCTTGGCCGCCTGCTGCGTCAACGCGTCCATCGCGGGAGTAATAAAATCTGCGAACTGAATCTCCGCCACCGGCCGCAGCCCGCTCATCGCCGCGCCAATCGAGGAGCTCACAATCACGCCCTCCGCCAGCGGCGAATCCATCACCCGCTCCGCGCCAAACTCTTCCTGCAGCCCCTTCGTCGCCTTGAAGACGCCGCCCATCTTCCCGATGTCTTCGCCAATCAGAAACACATTCTCGTCGCGAGTCAGCTCTTCCCGCAGCGCCGTATTAATCGCATCAATATAGGTCATCACCGGCATCGCTTATCTCCTCACTACCTCAAACTTCGGGCTCCATACTTTCTTGTCGAGCTCGCGCTCGCGCACGCTGAACGAGTACACGTGATCCAGGCACTCCTCCGCCTCCGCCACCGGCGACTTTTCGGCGAAGTCCACGGCCTCTTCAATCTCCTGCCGGAATCCCGCGATCAACTCCTGCTTCCATGCCTCGTTCCACAGGCCCAGGCCCTCCAGCCGCTGCTCCATCGCCACAATCGGATCGCGCTGTTTCCATTCCTGCACCTCCTCCGGCGTGCGATATTTGGCAGGATCAATCTCCGAGTGCCCATACCACCGGTACGTCTTGCACTCCAGCAGCGTCGCACCCTCGCCTGCACGAGCGCGGTCAATCGCCTCACGCGCCGCCTGATACACCGCCACAACATCGTTGCCGTCCACGCTCACTCCCGGAATCCCATATCCCTGCGCCTTCAGGCTGATGTCCGTCACCGCCGTCTGCAAATACAGCGGAACCGACTCCGCATACAGGTTGTTGATCACCACAAACACCATCGGCAGCTTCTGCACTCCGGCAAAGTTCATCGCCTCATGCCAGAAACCGAGGCTCGTCGACCCGTCACCTGAAAGCGCGATCACCACGTTCGGTTCGCGCCGCATCTTGAAGGCCAGCGCAATCCCCGTCCCGATGTTCAGCTGGGCTGCGATGGTCGACGACGGCGTAATAATGTTCAGCGGAGCATACCCGCAATGCGCCGGCGCAGACCGCCCCTGGTCCGGACTCGTCTTCCGCCCATAGAGCTGCGCAAACAGCAGCTTCAGCGGAGTGCCCTTCATAATGTGCGTGATAAAGCTGCGATGAGATGGCGCAATCGCATCTTTCTCGAGCAGGTCCAGCGTCGTTCCAACGGCTGTCGCTTCCTGCCCCACTGCTGCAAAGTAGTTCCCGC
Organism: Acidobacteriota bacterium; assembly: GCA_021810175.1. The sequence goes on from JAJZJJ010000404.1 coordinate 3,614, forward strand.
TGAATCGCCCCTGCTTGAAGAGAATCCTGATCTTCTCCTCCACCGTCCGGCACTTCAGCATGTACGTGTAGAGTCGCCGCAGCGTTGCTTCCGGTAACGGCTCGAATTCCGCCCCCTCACGCAAAGAAGGTGCGATTACGGCAGGGATCTCAGCTTGCTCATCCCCAATGCTTGCAATTGCTGTTGCCATGGTTCTGTCTCCACTCTGACCATAACCACACCACAAAATGAAGACAGTAACTTATGTCACATTCACCCTTCAGTGACCCGCCGCGTCACTAAAATATTTCTGAAATTACCCCCCAACCCTGCCCGCAAAACAGCCTCCAGCCTCACTTCGTGCCGCCGCTCGCGCCTCTGTTCCCGGCGTTTTCCGCCGTCACATGCACAATCACCCGTCGATACGAGGTCAGTGGCGGCGTTCCATCGTCCGTTACCTGCAAAATAATATGCGCCACTCCTGCGCCACGGCACGGCACGAGTCCCGTAATCCACCCCTGCCG
>JAJZJJ010000405.1 GCA_021810175.1 Acidobacteriota bacterium
GGCGCGCGGGGCTGGCGGGCAGGATTCAGCTGGACGGCGTGGAGGAGGCGTTCGAGATTACGCCGGAGCTGCTGCGGAAGACGGCGGAGAAGTTTTTGTTTGCCGTGGAGGAAGCGGGCGAGGTTTACCGGAAGATCGAGGCGGCGAAGGGGAAGGGCCGGTTCGTGACGGAAGTTTCGATGGACGAGACGGACGCGGCGCAGACTCCGGCGGAGCTGTTGATTATTCTGGCGGCGATTGCGGATGAGGGGATTCCGGTGCAGACGATTGCGCCGAAGTTCACGGGACGCTTTAACAAAGGCGTGGATTATGTTGGCAATGTGGCGCAGTTCCGGCGGGAGATTCGGCTGGATGTGGCGGCGATTGCGTGGGCGGTGAAGAACTTTGGGCTGCCGCGGAATCTGAAGCTGAGCGTGCATTCGGGCAGCGATAAGTTTTCGATTTATGCGGCGATTCACGAGGCGACGAAGAATTGCGGCGTGCATCTGAAGACAGCCGGGACGACGTGGCTGGAGGAGATTATCGGGCTGGCGGAGGCGGGCGGCGATGGGCTGGCGCTGGCGAAGGAGATCTATGCCGAGGCGTATGCGCATCGCGAGGAGCTATGCGGGCCTTATGCCACGGTGATCGATATCGATGTGGCGAAGCTGCCGGTTCCGGCGGAGGTGGCGGGATGGACGTCGGAGCAGTACACGTCGGCGCTGCGGCACGACCAGAGCAATCCCGGATACAACAGCAGCTTTCGGCAGCTGCTGCATGTGGGCTTTAAGATTGCGGCGAAGATGGGGAATCGGTATCTGGAACTGCTGGAAGCGAACGAGGCGGTGATTGCGAAGAATGTGATGGGGAACCTGTACGACCGTCATATTGGGCCGGTGTTTCTGGGCAAGCCAGCGCCGGCAGCGAAGGGAAACCACGGAGAGGCACGATGACGCTGGCAGCACTGGAACTGAAGGGGAAGACCGCGGTTGTGATTGGCGGAACGTCGGGGATTGGACGGGCGATCAGCCTGGGGCTGGCGGAGGCCGGGGCGGACGTGGTGGCGTCGGCGCGGCGGGAGCAGCAGGTGAACGAGACGGCCGCGGAGATTGAGGCGCGCGGACGGCGGACGCTGCGGCTGACGTGCGATATGCAGGATCGGGGGTCGCTGGAGCGGCTGCTGGCGGAGACGGCGAAGAGGCTGGACAAGGTGGACATCCTGGTGAACTGCGCTGGCAAGATCAAGCGCGCTCCGACGCTGACGTTTCCCGAGGATGAGTGGCAGGAGATTATCGACACGAACCTGACGGGGACGCTGCGGGCGTGCCAGGTGTTCGGCGCGCACATGCTGGAGCGGGGTTACGGGCGGATTATCAATATTGCCTCGCTGAACAGCTTTGTGGCGCTGAGCGAAGTGGCGGCGTACGCGGCCAGCAAGGCGGCGGTGGCGTCGCTGACGCGGTCGCTGGCGGTGGAGTGGTCGAAGAAGGGCGTGGTGGTGAACGCGATTGCGCCGGGGGTGTTCCGGACGGATCTGAACGCGGATTTGCTGGACAACACGCCGCGGGGCAAGGAACTGCAGATGCGGACGCCGATGGGACGGTTCGGGAAGACGGAGGAGGTGGTGGGCGCGGCGGTGTATCTGGCGTCGGACGCGGCTTCGTTTGTGACCGGACAGGTGCTGGTGGTGGATGGCGGGTTCCTTGCGAGCGGGGTGAACCAGTAGGCGGGCGGGGGTGCGCTGACACCGGCCGCGGTTTTCGCACCAAAATCGATTATGGTGCGGATTCAATCAAATGGCGCATAATGTGAATATGAGGACTAATGTCAATCTTGATGACGAGATTCACGAGATTGCAGCGGTCTATGCATCGGCAAAGGGCATTACGCTGGGAGCGGCCATTGGCGAGCTAATCCGGAAGGGCAGCGCCGCGCAGGGCGGACAGGGTTCGCCCTCGCCGCGCCTCATCACCGGACGGAACGGGCTTCGGATCGTGCCGAAGAGCGCGGGGGGTATAACTCCGGAAATGGTTCAGGCCGCAGTGGACGAGGAAGACTGAGGGTGGCCGAGCGAGTGCATTTGCTGGACGTCAACGTGCTGTGCGCGCTGATGCATGAGGGGCATATTCATCATCGCCGGGTGACGCGATGGTTCGACGGCACGGAGAGGCTGCAGTGGGCGCTTTGCCCGGTAACGGAAGCCGGATTCGTGCGTGTTTCGACGAATTCGAGAAATCAGACGATGAATGTGACCTTCGAGGATGCGGCCGAGATGCTGGATTCGCTTGAGAAGCATCCAGGCTACCATTTTTGGCCCATTGCGGAGAGCTGGAATCGGCTGACGGCGCCCTTTGCCGGTAGCATCTTCGGATACAAGCAGGTGACTGACGCGGTGCTCCTGGGGCTGACCATCCAGCGGAAGGGTGTCGTTGTGACGATGGACAGCGGCTTTCGCCAGCTCGCCGGAAAGAAATACGCGGGGAGCGTCCTGATTCTGGAGTAAGCGGGGAAGAGGGGCATGGACGGGCCGTCCTTTGTCATACTGGTAACAGGGTATGGCGTTCAACAACATTATTGCGGTGGCGATGTCGGGCGGGGTGGATTCTTCAACCGTCGCGGCGATGCTGCGCGCCGATGGGTATGAGCTGGTTGGGCTGACGCTGCAGCTTTGGAATCAGCGGCGGCTGGCGGGCAAGGAAGGCATGCCCGAGCAGGTGACGGGGCGGTGCTGTTCGCTGGACGACGTGTACGACGCGCGGCGAGTGGCGGAGCAGCTGGGGATTCCGTATTACGTGGTGAACGAAGAGGAGCGGTTTGAGGCGGATGTGGTGCGGCCATTTGTGCGGGAATATCTGCATGGGCGGACGCCGATTCCGTGCTCGCTGTGCAACAACCATCTGAAGTTCGATCAGCTGCTGGTGCGGGCGCGGCAGATTGGCGCGGACCGAATTGCGACGGGACACTACGCCCGGAACGATTGGGACGAGGCGCGGGGCCGGTGGATTTTGCGGCGTCCGGCGGACGAGGCGAAGGATCAGACGTACTTTCTGTTTGGGCTGACGCAGGAGCAACTGGCGCGGACGCTGTTTCCGCTGGGCGGCTACCAGAAGGCCGCGGTGCGGGAGAAGGCGGCGGAGGCCGGGCTGGCGATTGCGGTGAAGCCGGATTCACAGGAGATTTGTTTTATTCCGGGCGGGGACTACAAGCGGTTTATTGCGGCGTATCTGGAGGAGCAGGGCGAGGCGATTCCGGAGACGGCGGGGGAACTCGTGTCGACGAGCGGCGAGGTGATGGGGCAGCATGGGGGGATCCATAACTTCACGATCGGGCAGCGGAAGGGGCTGGGCGTGCAGACGCGGACGGGTGGCGAGACAAATCCGCTGTATGTGATCCAGATTGACGAGGCGAGCCGGCGGGTGACGGTGGGTTCGGACGACGAGGCGACGACGCTGCGGCTGCGGGCGCGGGAGCTGAACTGGATCGCAGTGCCGGAATTGAAGGGCGAGATGCGGGTGCGGGCGAAGATCCGGCATCGGCACCAGCCGGCGTGGGCGACGATCCGGATGGTTACGTCCGAGGACGGCACGGATGAGGTGGAGGCGGTCTTCGACGAGCCGCAGCGCGCGGTGACACCGGGGCAGGCGGCGGTGTTCTACGACGGGGATGAGGTTGTGGGTGGCGGCTGGATCGTCTGAAGTGGTGGCCGGCTGACCCCATTCGGGCCAAAAGTTTGAATGGGGCGGGCGCAGGCGCTCATGCCAGAGCAAGGCGCGGATGAGCCCTCCGTATCTGCCTGAAATACCTGGTAAGTAGCGGTGGACGGGCGGATCGGCCGCCCGCAGTCACCGGTTCGATCGAACCGGCTGAGGGCGTGAACGACAGGATGAAGCAACCACTGATTTCTGGCGATCTCGTGCAGCGGGTTCACAATTCTCGTACAGGTATCTTTGAAATTTCGAAGACTCTTCGGCCCGGGTTCCAGGCGAAAAATGGAAGGCTGAAAGGAATGTCAATATCTGAAAAAGGGGAAGTGGAGATTAAAAGGGCAAGTGGAGATTAAAAGGGCAAGTGGAGATTAAAAGGGCAAGTGGAGATTAAAAGGGCAAGTGGAGATTAAAAGGGCAAGTGGAGAT
>JAJZJJ010000406.1 GCA_021810175.1 Acidobacteriota bacterium
GGACCTCGAACTCCCTGGCGCGAGAGGGCCTGCTGGTGCGGAACACAACCACCCCAGGCGTGATCTATCAGATGTCCTGCGAACATCATATGCATCACGAGACGCGGTTCCATCACGTCTCCGGCTGGACCGTCTACGCGCTCCAAACCGAGGAAGAAAACCCCGCCGGCGCAGATTCCTTTTCCGTCGATCTGAAGGACGCGCACCACATGCTGTTCGCGAATCTGTTTATGTACCGCGTCTCACGCCAGGTTCGCCCAAAGCTGAATGCGGTGGAAGCGGAGAACTCAGCGGATATTCGCTTTGAAAATGTGCATAACTTCAGCATGACGCGGCTCGCCTTCGACAACAGCGTGTTCGACCCGACCACCGGCGTGCAAGTGCGGGCGCATGACTTCACCGCGTTCACCCTCGTGGCCCATCCGCGGATTGCCCCTCCTCCGCCGCTGCCCGCGGGCATCTTTGTACCCGGGGCGCGGCTGCAAAAGCTGGCCGGCGGCTTCAGCAATGCGGATGGACTTGCCGTGGATGGCGCGGGCCATCTGTACTTCACGGACGCGGTCATGCATCGCGTCTACCGGTGGAGTGCAAAAGGCGGGAAGGCGCGTATTCTGACCGATCAGGTGAAAAACCCTATGGCGGTCGCCTATGCCGGCCATGGACAGCTCCTCGTCTTCGATTACAGCAAGGCAGTTTATGCCGTGAACACGAGGACCGGCGCAACCAGAAAGATCCAGCCCCTGCAGGCCCCGCTGAAGGGCACCAGCCTCATCCTTCCCACGGGATTGCACAACACCCTTGCCACCCTCTCCGCGCAGCTGGAGCATCGCGGAGTCATCTACGCGCCCCACAGCAACATGGCGATTGTGGCCCGAGTCGAGAACCAGCCGCGCAGCTACTTCTATCTTCCCGGTACGAGGAAGGCCATCATGGCCGGGGGCAACTGGCTGCCGATGTTGCAGGCCTCGCAGTGGCGGCTCTTTCATGTCGGCCAGTCGCATATGGTGGCGAGTGAGGATGACGGCGCCATCTATCGTGTCCGGCTCGACCGGCTGGACCACCTTTCCGCCACGGACTTCCTGCAGCGAGGTGGAACCAGCGTGGTCACCGACAAGGCCGGCAACGTGTACGTGGCCGCGGGCGAGCTGTATATCTACAATGCTCGTGGAAAGCAACTCGGCGTCGTCGATATCCCCGAGCGGCCTGGCAGCCTCGCCTTTGGCGGTCCAAACAAAAAAACGCTCTTCATCGGAGCTCGGCATTCGCTCTTCTCACTACAGACGATGGTCAGCGGACGATAGCCGCCGGAACTGGCCGGCGCGGGAGAGCTCCCGCCGGCTTCCGGCATCGAGCGGGCAATCGGCAGACGGTCGCAGATCGATTCAAAACCACCGGATCGGCGATGTCATCCTGTCGCAATCGTCCTGGAAATCACTGCGACTCTGGAGTACGCAGTCAGCCTCGCCCCCAGTGCGCCTGCCGGTGCGCCTCCCGCGCTGCCCTGAACGTCCGGCCGCTCAGGATGATACGAAGCCTCCGCATGCCGCGCGTTTGATATTGGCCAATCGAATGCCCATCCCCGTGACCCGTGTCACAGCGGGAATCCGCCCCTGCCCCTACCATCCTCCGGCAGAAGGTGTGCCATGGGTTCGGTACCGTCACAGGTCGAGCCGCCGCCCGGCGCGTCACCCCACTCCGGATCGGCCCGTACAAAGTGGGTCCGCCGAGCTGCCGTTGCCTTCTCGCTTCTCGCGATTGCCGTCGGCGTCCTCGTCTGGCGAACCCACCGCAATCAGGCGATTCAGTACGAAACAGTCCCCGTGGAACGCGGCTCCGTGCAGTCCCGAGTCACCGCAACCGGCACTCTGAATGCCGTCGTCCAGGTGCTGGTGAGCAGTCAGGTATCCGGCAACATCAAAGCGCTCTACGCAGACTGGAACAGCAAAGTCCGCAAAGGCCAGCTTGTCGCCCTCATCGATCCCGAGGTATTTCGCGCGCAGCTCGATCAGGCAACCGCCTCCGCGCGCTCCGCTCACGCTGCCACCCTCATCACCCAGGCGCAGCTCGCCAAGTCTCACGCGGATCTGAGCGCCGCTTCCGCCAGCGAAAAAACGGCCGAAGCCACCGCCGCAAAAGACTTTGCCACCGCCCTCAATGCCAGCCAGCAGTGGCAGCGCGCCAGCCGCCTCTTTCAGCAGGGCATCGTCTCCCGCGAGGCTCATGACACCGCGTGGGCAAACTGGCAGGCCGCGCGCGGACAGTCCGCCGCCGATGTCGCCCAGGTCAAAGCGGCTCAGGAGGCCGTCCGCTCGGCCCAGGCCTCCGTCCAGGTCGCAAAGCATCAGCTGGCTTCCGCGGAAGCTCAGGAACACCAGGCGGAAGCGTCGCAACGGCAGGCACAAATCAACCTCGACCGCACTCGAATCACCGCGCCCGTCGATGGCACCGTCGTCGCCCGGCGCATGGACGTGGGCCAGACCGTGGCTTCCACCCTGAACCCTCCCACCATCTTCGAGATCGCTCAGGATCTGACGAAGATGCAGGTAGACACCAACGTCGATGAATCGGACATCGGAAAAATAGCTCCCGGCCAGCGCGCAACCTTTGTCGTGGACGCGTACCCAGGACTCTCGTTCGATGGCCGTGTCTCGGAAATCCGCAAAGCTCCGATCGTCGCCCAGAACGTCGTCACTTACGATGTGGTGATCTCGGTCGACAACTCCGGCCTGCGGCTCTTTCCGGGCATGACCGCCAATGTGACGGTTCTGACCTCCAGAGCGGACGACACACTGAAGGTGCCCACCTCCGTTCTCCGCTTCCGCCCTTCGTCCGCCGTGCTCAGGCAGAACCGGCTCGCCGCCCCGCAGCCGGATAAGGCTTACGTCTACGTGCTCGCTGCGGGAAAACTGAAACCCGTTGAAGTTCGGTTTGGCATATCCGATGGCCGATACACGGCCCTCGCCTCCAGCGGTCTGCACGCCGGCGATCGCCTCGTGGTGCGCGCAACGTCGCGCGAAAACAATACCTCAAACTCCCGCGTGCAGGCTGGGCCGAGGATGCCGAGAATGTGACGCCCGCGACGTGATGCCGGGAATGTGAGGCTCAGAGATGGCCGAGCTGATTGAAACCCGTGACCTGACCAGGACCTACGTGCTCGGCGAGGTTCTGGTTCATGCCCTGCGCGGCGTCTCGATCACCATCGAGCGAGGATCCTTCGTGGCCATCATGGGGCCGTCGGGCTCCGGCAAGTCAACCCTGATGAACATCCTCGGCTGCCTCGATCGCCCAACCTCAGGCCGCTACTCGCTCGATGGCATTCCGGTCGAAAACCTGGATCGTGACCAGCTGGCCGAGATTCGCAACCGCAAAGTCGGCTTTGTCTTTCAGAATTTCAATCTGCTCACTCGAATGACAGCTCTCGAAAATGTGCAGCTCCCCCTGCTCTATCGCAGCGGCCAGACGGCGGACGCCGACGACCTCGGCCGCGCCGTGCTTTCGCTCGTGGGACTCGCCGAGCGGCAGGACAGCCTTCCCACGCAGCTTTCCGGAGGCCAGCAGCAGCGCCTCGCCATCGCGCGCGCCCTCATCGCCGAGCCGGAGATTCTCCTCGCCGATGAGCCGACCGGCCAGCTCGACTCGCACACCGGCGAGGAGATCATGCGTGTCTTTGCCCGCCTCAATCGAACGCGGCAAATCACCGTCATCGTGGTGACTCACTCCGAAGATGTCGCCCGCTTCGCCACCCGCATCATTCGCTTTCTCGATGGCCGGATTGCCGACGACCGGAGCAATCCGGCTCCGCTCCGCGAGCTTCCGGAAACCGTCCCGGAGGTTCTGCCGTGAAGCGCTTTGTTTCCGCAACGCGCATCGCTCTGCGCGCTCTTCATGTCAACCGGCTCCGCTCCGCGCTGACCATGCTGGGCATCGTGATTGGTGTGGCCGCGGTCATTGCCACCGCCGCCATCGGCTCCGGAGCAAAGCAGCGCATCCAGGAACAAATCGCCAGCATCGGCAGCAACGTCATCATCGTATTGCCCGGCAGCCTCACCAGTTCCGGCATGCGCATGGGCACCGGCAATGTGCTCACGCTCTCCGAATCGGACGAGATCG
>JAJZJJ010000407.1 GCA_021810175.1 Acidobacteriota bacterium
CTTGCTTCCGGCGGTAACATCGCCGTCGCAATGGAACTGACCAATTCCGGAAGCCGTGCCGGCGACGAGGTCGTGCAGTTCTACGTGCATGTCTCCGAAGGCACCGTGCAGCGTCCACGCAAACAGCTCGTCGCCTTTCAGCGAGTTCATCTCAAGCCGGGTGAAAGCCAAACCCTGCACTTCACCCTCCGGCACGACGATCCGGCCCTGCGCTACTGGGACGAGGAAAAACAGGACTTTGTCGTCGAACCCGGAACCGTCGATCTGATGATCGGCTCATCTTCAACCGACGTCCGTCTCCACGGCAAGGTCAGCCTGGAATCGTGAGCTGACCCGCTTTCGAAGGGGCAGTGGATACTGCTCGATGCAGGACCGCTGCCCCTTCCGGGGCGGATGTTCCCGGCCTGCCATGGGCTGCTCGCCGACTGCTGCTCTCAACCGCCGGTACTTCCGGCGTCGTGTCTCCCTCTGCGGGCCAGCCCGCCCGCTCAGGAGGCATAAAATGATTCTGGTCTGGAATTTATCTCTGTTTGTATGAGGCGCAACGCATGGCAATGGAAAAATTGACCTACATGGGTCTGCCGAACTGTATCAAAATCTCCAATGGCACTGTCGATCTCATCGTCACCACCGCCGTTGGCCCACGGATCATCTTCTATGGCAAGAGCGGAGGCCCCAACCTGCTGGGCGAATTCCCTGACAGCGTTGTCAAGACCGCTCTGGGCGAGTGGAAGCCCTACGGCGGCCATCGCCTCTGGGTTTGGCCTGAAGTTTTCCCCGGCACCTACGCGCCGGATAACAGCCCCGTCGAGCACAAAGCCGAAGGCGACCTCAGCATCACCCTGCATCGTCCCGCCGACGGAGCCGCGATGGAGAAAACCCTCCGCGTCACGCTCGACGCAAAGGGAACCGGCGTCCGCCTCGATCACACCGTCACCAGCCACAATTATTGGCCCGTCGATGTCGCGGTCTGGGCCATTACGGTCGTTAAAAGCGGCGTCGGCATCGTCCCCCGCGTGCCTTTCCAGACGCACGACCAGTATGCGCCCGTCACCCAGCCTCTGGCGCTCTGCGCCTTCACCGACTTGCAGGATCCCCGTTTCACCCTCGGCCTCAAGTACCTCCTGCTCCGCGCCGACCCATCTAAAGGCAACTCGCAGAAGATGGGCCTCCGCAATAAGGAAGGCTGGTGCGCGCACCTCCAGGGTGACACCCTCTTCGTCAAGAAATTCGATCACGAGAACCGCGCGGACTATCCCGACTACGGCGTCAATAACGAAGTCTACGTCGAAGGCGCGTTCATGGAGATGGAACTCATGGGCTCGCGGCGCGTGGTGTGGCCTGGTGAGTCGATGAAGCTCTCCGAGGAATGGCGGCTCTTCGACGGCATTCGGGTCGCCCCCGGCGCTCCCGACATGGATGAACTCGACAAGGCCATCACCCCTGCCATTCAGTCGATCCTCTAATGAACACGAAGGGCGATATCCTGCCCAGGATATCGCCCTTCGGCTCCCGTAGCTGCTGGGCCAACTGCCGTATACCGTAAAGCCGCCGCCCGCACATCCCGTAGCCTCAAACACCCAACCCTCCTCCTCCGTTGCAACGCCGCTTTCTCCGAGCGAGCCCCGGATGTTGCCATCTCCTGGTCCAGTCCGTCCTCGGATGTGGTAACAACCTCTATTCCTTTTCCCTGCGATAACCCAGTTCATTTCCACTCAAGGCGCCGGGCAGCTGCAAATTACCATTTATTCTCTGCCGAGGCGCATCGCAATCGGCCTTCCACTCTATCTTTCCCTTTCGCGTGAACTCTCCGTCAGCAATCTCTTTGGCGGAATATGGCCTCTCCCGGCGAACATCTGCCCCGCTTCGTTCGTGCATCTCGAAACAAAGAGCAAGCAGGCAAGCCAGATATCCATGCGGGCGGGCTTCTCCGTGTGATGGGTAGCACCCGTGTGTTCTGAACGATCCCACGACCCGAAACCGAAACAGGAGAAAAAGCCATGAGTATCCTCCAGTCTGGTTCAAATCTGACCAGGCGGCACGCACTGAAGTTGGGCGCCGGAATGACCGGCGGAATGATCGCCGCTGCCACGCTCGCCGAGCGATGGGCGTTCGCTCAGGGTGAGCTGCCTGCCCCCGACCACCATCGCCGCCCGGGTACTTTCAATACCGCTCCGCCGCCGGACGTGCAGCACGAGATTGAGAGCATCGTCGAGGCGCCCGGTACGGTTTCCAATGGCGTCCTCTCCATCAACATCAACCGCACGGACATCACCGGCGTCACGGTCCATGGTGTCCCCGTTACCCCGGAGTTTCTTCTCAACGGCACGCTCGTCTTTCAGCGCCTTCAGGGCAATCAGGTCATGATGAATGCCGATATGGCCCTCCGCGCAAAAGAACTCGACCCCTTCATCAGCGCTATGATTCAGAACAATATCGTTTTCCAGGCCGAACATCAGCATCTTTACGATCTCCAGCCGCTCGTCTGGTTCACGCACTTCCGCATGAAGGGCCGTCCGGACACTGTAGCCAGAGCCGTCAAAGCCGCCCTCAATGTCACCTCCACTCCGTTTCCGCAGACCGCTTCCAAACACCCAACCACTCCGCTGCCCGCCCAGGAGATAGGCCAAATCCTCGGAGCCAAACCATCCATCATGGCTAATGGCGTCATCCAGTATCAAATCCCGCGCGCTGAATCCATGATGCTGGGCGGCGCCCACATCAACCCCTATCTCAACGTGGAAAGCCCTGTCGTCTTCCAGCCTCTCCACGGTGGAAAAATGGCGGCTGCGGTGCCGGACTTCGGCATGATCGCCCCGGAAATCAACAACGTCGTCGGTACCATGCGCAGGCTCGGTTGGGATATTGGCTGCCTCTATAACCAGGAAACCGACGAATACCCGCAGCTTTACTTCTCCCATAACTTCAAAACCGGGAATCCAATCCAGCTGGCACACGAGATTCGTCAGGGATTCAGCCACATGAACGTCAAGATGATGTAGTCCGCATCGACCAGCTACAAGGCCGGCGGCGTCCTCAACAACGTGCCGGCCCTTCTGCGGGCTTTCCCGCAGTTAGAAGAGCAGTTTGGCCGCCAGCTGTACCTGCCGCGCCGTGGTCGCGGTATTGGTGATGACTCCCGCCGTCGGCGATACGCCCGACGGAGTAAACACCACAAGGTTCGGCGTATTGAAATTCGTGTGATTCAGGAAATTGAAAAACTCCCCGCGTAGTTGCAGGTGCAGTCGCTCCCGGATCGGCACATCTTTCAGCATGGAAAAATCCCACGTTGCCAGCCCTGGCCCCGTCAGCGAGTCCCGGCTCAAATTTCCGTAGAAGCCGCTGTTCGGTGGCGGAGCCAGAAACGCAGCAGGATTGAACCACTCTTTCGGCGTGCCCACAATCGCCCGCCCGTGGAACGCCGGATTCACAAAGGGCCGCACCGGATTCTTCGTATCGCCATTGTTCGACGGGTTATAGCTAAGCTGCGGCGTAAACGGAAAACCCGATTGCAGCGACACAATCGAGTTCACCGTCCACCCGCCGATCGCCGCATTCATCGCGCTCCCGGAGTTCGCCTCAAATTTCCGATACCGGCCAAAGGGCAGCTGATAAACCCCGTCGATAACCGCCGCACTGCGTACGTCATACGTGGCCGGCCCCCAGTCCGCGCGAATATCGGCAGGATTTTCCACCAGCCCCGGTGCATTGCCGGAAGCGGTGCCGTTCAGGGAATCGCCATCGTCCAGCGCCTTCGACCACGTGTACACGCCGCGCAGCATCAGCCCGTGGCTCATGCGATGCATCGCGTCCAGTTCCAGCGAATTGTAGGAGCTGTCGCCCACCGAAAACCACGCCCACGCCGCTCCCAGAGCCGGATTGGCCCGCGGTGTTCCCGCCGGAATGTAGTACGCGCCTGCCGGAATCTTCGTGCCCGCCAGCGGAACAGGAAAGCTAGCCGGATAGACCGCCGGACACGGCGCAAGCGGGCAAACCGCTGCCGTCGCCTCATTGTCGTCCAGGCTCACCATCTCGTGATACCCATGCGAGCCGGTATAGCCCACAGTAAGCGCCGTATTTGGCGTTAGCTCCCGCTCAACACGAAG
>JAJZJJ010000408.1 GCA_021810175.1 Acidobacteriota bacterium
ACCGGGAATCGCAACATCCAGCAGCCGCAGGTACACGCCCAGCTGGCCGCGATGGTGGATCAGGTGATTCATAAACACCCGCCGCAGCGCCATCGCCCGGGGCAGCGACGCCAGCACCCGCTCCCCCATCCTGATGCTCCACATCTCCGTAAGCTGCTTATCCTGCAAACTCTCCAGAGCCTTCCGGGCTTCTCCCCGAACCGCGTCGAACCGCTCCAGCACCTGCGCCGAAGTGGCCGCCGCAAACGGCTTGAATCCCTGCTCCCGCACCAGCGTCTCCGTCGTGATGATGGCCGTGCACCGCTGCGGCAGATCGGCAATGTGCGAAGCCAGCCGTCCCAGCGTCATCGACTTCTCGTGCGGCTTCCACGCAAAGCTGGCCTCAGGCACGCGCTCCAGCATGCGCCGCGTTGCATCCATCTCCACATCGAATTCCAGCAGCAACAGCTCAGCAACAGTCATATCTCAGTCTCCGCAACCAGCCGGCTTCAGGGCTCTCAATCGACGGCCCGCTCGCCGCCCTTCGGTATCTCAAACCGATACCCGGCTCCCCGCACCGTCTTCAGGTAACGCGGGTTTTCCGGGTCCGTCTCAATCTTCTCGCGAATCCGCCGAACATACACGTCCACCGACCGAGGCGTCACAAACCGCGCGTCGCCCCACACCGCATCCAGCAGATGATCCCGGCTGAAAACCCGTCCCGGATGCCGCGCCAGATAATCCAGCAGCCGGAATTCTGTAGCCGTGGTGGTGGTAATTTCCCCCTTCACCTTCAGCTGCATCGCGCTGGCGTCCACCTCCACTTCGTCGAACACAATCACCGACGGCGACGACGGCCGCTCGAACCGCCGCAGCACCGCCCGCACCCGCGCCAGCAGCTCTCGCGGAGCAAACGGCTTCGTGATGTAGTCGTCCGCGCCCAGCTCCAGCCCCAGCACGCGGTCGTTCTCCGCCGCCCGCGCAGTCACAAAAATGATCGGGATCGTGCTCAGTGCCGGATGATTCCTCAACCGCCGGCAAACGTCCAGACCGTCGCCTCCCGGAACCATGATGTCCAGCAGAAACAGCGATGGCGCCTGGCGCTCGGCATCCGCAATCACTCCCGCCGGAGTGGAGTACTGCCTGGCATTGAATCCCGCTGCTTCCAGATGGTGCTGGATCAGGCGCGCAATATCGGCGTCGTCTTCAAGCACGAAAATGGTCTGGTTCAAAAGAGAGGTCCTTTCCCGCGTACCGGATCACGGTGCGCTTCCGCCATCAGCGTACCGCAGCAAAGCAAATAGAATGCAAAAGTTCGGTAAATTAGCCGGTCACAGCCTGTGACCCTTGTCATCCCCCAACGGCCACCGCCATGGGTCGCCGCGTGGCTGCATATCCGGCCGCCTCGCCTGCGCCTCCAACAGGTATCCTGCAACAGGAGTCGCGGTGAACAAGCTCAGACGCATCCTCAATATCGCGCTGATCTCAGCGCTCGCGGTGCTGCTCACGGTCGTCGTCCGCAACCGGTTTTCATCCCGCAACCAGGTCCATCCCGGATCGCTCATCGCCCTGCCGGGTGTGCATTTCCCCGCGCATCGGGACTCGCTCGTGCTCGGCATCTCCGCCACCTGCCACTTCTGCCGGAACAGTCTGCCCTTCTACAAACAGCTGACCGCTCAACTGCAAAATAAGGTGAAGGTCGTTGCCGTTCTGCCCCAGCCTCAACTCCAGGCCCAGGCCTTCGTCAGCAATGGCGGCCTCGTCGATACCCAGGTCGTCTCCCACAAACTCGCCACCATCGGCATCATCGACACGCCCACGCTGCTCATCGTCAGCGGCGACAGCAACGGCAAGGGCAGGGTGCAGTCCATCTGGGTAGGCGAGCTGGACCAGGCGCGCCAGCGGCAGCTGCTCGGCGCCCTGCTCCCCAACGCTCCCCTTCCGCAGCGCTGAACCGCAAAGCGCCCGCGCCTACTCCTCCCGCAGCAGAATCATCGGATCCACCGCCAGGGCGCGCCGCGCCGGAATCCATGCCGCCAGCAGCCCCACCAGCATCATCGTGAGGATCACCCCGCCCAGCACGATCGGATCCCGCGGCGTCGCCTCGTACACGATCGAAGCCAGAACCCGCGTCGCCAGCAGTCCGCCCACCAGCCCCGCGACAGAACCGATCGCCAACAGACGCAGTGCGCGCCCCAACGCGGTGCCCAGCACCTCCGAACGCCCCGCTCCCAGCGCGATCCGAATCCCCAGCTCCCGCAGCCGCCGGCTCACCACATAGGACGCCATGCCGAAGATGCCCGTCACCGCCAGCATCGCTCCCAGCAGCCCCAGAACCCCCAGAGCCACCGTGGCCACCCGCGCCGGAAACAGCGCACCCGCCAGATTGCTGTCCCACGTCTGGATGGTCAGCGGCAGGCCCGGGTCGATCTGGTGCAGCTTCTGTTCCAGCGCCGCGGCGATCTCGCTGGGCGGCCGCTGCGAACGCACCACCAGCGACATCCCCGTCTGCGTGTGCTGCAGGATCGAGAAGAACATCGCCGGCTGCTGCCGCTCCGTCAGCGACCGGTATTTGCCGTTCTCCACCACCCCAACCACCTCCGCCCGGCTGCCTCCCCAGAACTTGAAGTGCCCGCCGATCGCTTTGCTCACCGATCCGAAAACCTTGCGGGCAAATTCGCGGTTCACAACCGCCACCACCGGAGCCTTCTCCGCATCGGACCACGCGATCTCCCGCCCCGCCAGCAGCGTGGTCCCCGCCGCCTTGAAGTACCCCGGTGAGACGTTATAGTTCATCGCATCCGCGGTATAGTTCGTCGGACGGAAATCGGTGATGGAGTCCTTGTAGACATACGAGTCTCCGCCGCCCAGGCTCAGCGGAATGTTGTCGATGTACCCGGCGGAGCTGACCCCGGGAATCGACTCGGCCGCCTCCAGCATCCGGCGCTGCACCAGCGGCGCCGTCTTCCCGGTGTATCCCGCCCACCCCAGATCCGCGGAGGCCAGCACGACATGATCGGGCCGGAACCCGAAATCCGAGTGCAGCGACCGCATCAGTCCCCGCACCGCCACCAGCGATGACGTCACCAGCACCGCGCAGATGGCGATCTGCAGCGCCAGCAGCAGGTCCCGCAGGCTGAAGCGCCGCATATGCGCCGTCCCGCTGGACCCCGTCCGGATCACCTGCCACGGGTCCGTCCGCAGAATCTGCCGCACCGGTACGCTCCCAAACAGGAATCCGCTCACAATGGCTAGCAGCAGCGCCACCGCATAAGTGCGCAGGTCTGGATTCACCGGCACATTGATGGGAATATCCGGAATTGGCTGCCACGCGCTCAGCCACCGCAGAATCACAATCCCGGACGCAAGCCCGGCAATGCCCCCCGCAATCGACACCACCATCGCCTCCGTCAGCAGCTGGCGAACGATCAGCCGCCGGCGCGAGCCGAGCGCAAGACGGACAGCGGCTTCCTTCGCGTGGTCAGCCGCCCGCGCCGCAAACAGGCTGCCCAGATTGGCGCACGCCGCCAGCAAAATCAACCCCGCCAGCAGCATCAGCCCGGCCATGAACGCTCGCGCCGGATCGCCCAGAAAATCCCCCACCAGCCCCGGCCGCGCCAGCGTGAAGTAGATGCCCTCGTCGTCCGACGGGTACGTCTTCGCCAGCCAGTGTCCAATGTTGTCCAGATCGGCCGTCGCCTGCGCCGGCGTAACCCCGGGCTTCAGCCGCCCAATCACAAACGGCGAATGATTCCCCCGGTATTTCAGGTTGTCGAAGCCGTTAATCAGCGGCTCCTCCACGATGGGAATCCACATCGCCGGAGCAAAGAACAGCTCCGTCCCCCGGAACGACGGCGGCGCCACCCCAATAATCGTCATCGGGTGCTTGTTGATCTGAATCGCCTGCCCGATCACGCCCCGGTCCGCATGGAAATGGCTCTGCCAGTACGCATAGCTCAGCACCACGTCCGGCGCCGAGTTCATCCCCTTTTCGTCCGAGCCGTGAAAAAACCGCCCCAGATACGGCTGGATGCCGAGCGCGTCGAAGTAGTTCCCGCTGGCCAGGTACGTCCCCGCACTGGAGCCGAGCGTGGCGAGAAAGAGGCG
>JAJZJJ010000409.1 GCA_021810175.1 Acidobacteriota bacterium
GTGCGGCAGGGCGCGATGGTGGAGGATCCACATGCCGGCGGTCATTTGCCAGCCGAGATCGGCATCGGTGACCGAGGCGCCGGCTCCGCGCAGGCAGGCGAGGACGGGGATGGAGCAAACCAGCGCGATCATGGCGGCGCGGGCCAGTTGCTCGGCGCGAGGGGAATTGGAGTCGGTCATAGAGACCTTCGGTAAAGGATGTCGTGGGCCGAAGCCCGCACGGCCATGATCCATGAATGGGAGGCCCGGCGTCGACACCCGGATGTCCCGGACTGGTGGCACTGCGGTGCTATGGGCTGACGCGGATGGGGCATGAGGGATTTAGGGGAAGGCGGCGGGGTTGGGGTTTGGGCTCGCGGAAGCTGCAAGGACGCCGGTAAGGAAGATTAGCCCGAAAGATCGGACTGTACCACTTACGGGTCATTGCGAGGCGGGCGGGTAACCTCTAGTGTGATTACCGATGTGACGCACAAAGGAGTTACCACGATGCGGAACGTCGCGCAGTCACTTTGAACCGGAGGAAACACCATGAATCTGCTTAAGAAATCTCTCGCCGCCTTTGTCCAGGAAGAGTCCGGACAGGATCTGATCGAGTACGCCCTGATTGCAGCCCTGATCGCGCTGGCCGCCATCTCGGGGATGACGAGCCTTGCGGGCAAGATCAACAACGAGTTCAACAGCGTCGGCAACCAGCTGTAAGCAGCACCGGTCGGCGAACCGGCGGATGGCACCTCAGGGATCCATTGTTCTGGCACCGATGGACCCGCGGCATGGCACCACTGCGTGATTGTTATGCCCGGGTTTCCGTCGCATTGTGAAATGCAGAATCAACAAAGCAGCACGATCCTGCATTCACAGCCTGAACGGAGCGTACTGCGAGACCTGAGGAGAATTGCAAATGAAAGCACTTCTGACGAGCCTTCTGCATGACGAGTCCGGGCAGGATCTGATCGAGTACGCACTGATCGCTGCACTGATCGGTCTGGCCGCAGTTACAAGCATGAGTGGTCTTGCGGGCAAGATCACGGACGTCTTCAACAACCTTGGGAACCAGCTGTAACGAACACCAGGTCGGATTCCCCGGCTCAATAGCAATTTATTGGGAAGGGAGTTCCGGTCGATGTATGCCAGGATGGGTCCGATTGCCTGCAGAACTCGGGTTCGGCAGTCTCCTGGTTATCACATGATTCACTGGATAGCTGCCCGATTCGGCAGAGGATGTTGAGAGCCGAACGGGATGCGGTTTTAGCCGAATGCGCGACGTGCCGGGCCAGCAGAAAGTGGCCCGGTCGCCGACTTTCGGACTGGGTAGTACTCTCTGCCGTGGACTCGGCTTGTTGTCCCCCAACCAGCTGACCGGGCGTGCAGTTCTGCTATTGTCCACACCCGCTCCGGAGAAGCCCGGAGGAAGGCGTTCAGTTTGGGGGCACCGGGAATGTCGAAATATCATGTCGATCTGCTGTACATCACGCTCGCGGCCGGATGCGCTGTTACCGGCGCGATCTTCGATCTGAAGAGCCGGCGTATACCCAATCGGCTCACCTTTCCGGCGATGCTCGCCGGACTCCTCCTGCATCTTGTTCTGAACGGCATCCACGGTCTGGGTTTTGCCGCGGCATCGGGGCTGATCGCGGGGGCGATCTTCGCGATCTTCTGGTTGGCCGGAGGGATGGGCGCGGGAGACGTGAAGCTGATGATGGCGGCGGGGTGCATCGCCGGCCTGGACAATGTTGCGTGGCTGCTGATTCTGACAGCTCTGGCGGGCGGGGTGATGGCGATCGGGCTGGCGCTGTGGCGCGGCCGCCTGAAGGACACACTGCTGAATGTTGGCGCTCTCGCCGTACACCACAGATACGAGGGGCTGAAGCCTCATCCCCATCTGAACGTCGGGAATGCACTTACTCTTCGCCTGCCCTATGGGCTGGCCATTGCAGCGGGCAGCATTGTCACGCTGTGCCTCACGGTCGTCAGGAGGTAACAGGCAATGGCACGACGGTTTATGACGGCGCTTCTGGTGGCACTGGTTATCTCGGGCTCGGCAGTTTACTTTCTTTCGCGGAAGATGAACCGGAGACGCCCCCAGGCCGCACCTGTGGCGCACTATGTAGGAGCCGCGCGGGTGATGAATCCGGGGACGGTTCTGAACAGCAAGGATCTCACGATCGTGACGTGGCCAGCCGATCATCCGCTGTCCGGCTCGTTCGCAAAGGTCGACGACGTTGTTGGACGGACGGTTCTTTATCCTCTGGCGGTGGGTGAGCCGGTGCTCGATCACGAGCTGGCGCCCAAAGGCTCCGCGCTGGGCATCACGGCGAGGATTCCGGAGGGGATGCGGGCGGTGGCGCTGCAGTCGAACGAGGTGGTGGGCGTGGCAGGATTCATGATGCCGGGAACCCACGTCGATGTGCTGGTGACATATCGCAGCGCAGCGCAGGCCGAGGCTGTGACGGCGACGGTAATTCAGGATGTGGAAGTGCTGGCGGTGGGGCACCAGCTGGAGCCGAGCCCTTCCGGAAAGCCGGCGAACGTGAGCGTCGTAACCCTGCTTTTGACCCCGGCGGAGGCACAGAAAGCGGTTCTGGCGGCGGCGCAGGGCAGCATCCATTTCGAGCTTCGCAACGGGCGGGACACGGCGCCGGACAACCTGCTGCCGGTGGGCCTGAATCAGCTGACCGCACCGACATCGTCAAGGCCCGGATTGATCGCTCATGAGCGCCGGATCTATGCGCACCCCGCACCAAAACCGTGGGTGGTCGAAACGCTGCTGGGCTCCAAACGGACAGACGCCAGCTTTAGCGGAGGCAGCAATGACTAAGCGACTCACCGGATTTTCCGTCTGCCGCGGCGCATTCGCAATTTGTGTGGCAGCCTCTGTCGCGATCGGAGGCCGGCCGGCTTCCGCACAGAAACATGTACCGGAGGCATTTCAAGCTGCCATTCCGGGAACAGCGGCGGGAGCGACGACCACGGTCATCACGAACGCGCTGCATCTGGTGGTCGGTCGATCGATGTTTGTGAACACGGCAGAGCGTCTGCGCCGCGTTTATATCAGCAATCCAGCGGTGCTCGACTCGATGACAGCCAGCCCAAACCAGATTGTGGTAACGGCCAAGGAGCCTGGGATCAGCAGCCTGATTTTGTGGGATGCGTCGGGAAGGTCGAGGGCGTACACGATCACCGCAGATCTCGACATAAGCCAACTGAACCAGGCACTCAAGCAGGCTTTTCCGATGCAGGACATCCATGCGACGGGCCACGAGGGCCAGGTGGATCTGAGCGGAACGGTGTCGAGTCCGCAAATCGACGAAGCAGCCGTGAAAATGGCGGAGCAGTACTCCAAGAACATAACCAACTCGCTGCAGGTTGCCATGCACCACCGGCCTCAGGTTCGGCTGAAGGTACGGGTGGTGGAGATCGACCGCTCGCGGGCGAAGCAGCTGGGGTTCAACTTCTTCACGTCGGGCAACAACACGAGCGCCGCTGGCACCGGCCAGTTCCCCGGGATCACTGTGGCTCCCCAGACGGGAACCACAAGCGGGACGGGCGGCAGCGGCCTGCTTGCCGTGAGCAGCCTGCTCAACCTTTTCTACGACAACAACAGCATGGGGATTGGGGCGGCGATCCAGGCGCTGCAGAGCAAGCAGATTCTGCAGATTCTGGCAGAGCCGACGATCACCGCCATCAGCGGGCACAAGGCTTCTTTCCTGTCGGGCGGTGAATTTCCCTTCCCTGTGGTTCAGGGCGGAACGGGTGGGTTCACTTCGGTGACCATCCAGTTCCGGCCGTACGGTGTGCAGGTGGACTTCACACCGGTGGTTCTGCCCGACGGCACGATACAGCTGACGGTGGCTCCTTCTGTGAGCGCACTGGATTACACCAATGCGGTGCAGATTTCCGGTTATACGGTTCCCGCCATTTCGACACGGCGGGCGGAAACCGAGGTGGAACTGCGCAGCGGACAGAGCTTCTCGATTTCCGGACTGCTGGACAATCGCACGACCAACCTGCTGGAGAAGGTGCCTGGCATTGGCGATATACCGATTCTGGGCAAGCTCTTCCAAAGCGAAAGCGTGAACCA
>JAJZJJ010000410.1 GCA_021810175.1 Acidobacteriota bacterium
CAGCAGTCCGGCGGCAACATGGAGGGCAAGGAGACGCGCTTCGGCGTGCCTGATTCGGCGCTGTTTGCCACCATCACCACGGATGCGAGCTGCGGCGCGGTCAATGCCATGCACGATTCGTTTATGCCGCTGGGGGGCATGGTGCCGATCATCAACATGATGCTGGGCGAGATTGTCTTCGGGGGTGTCGGCTCGGGCTTGTACGGGATGATTATCTTCGTGGTGCTCTCCGTCTTCATCGCCGGGCTGATGGTAGGGCGAACGCCGGAGTATCTGGGCAAGAAGATCGAAGCCTACGACGTGAAGATGGCCATGCTGTATGTGCTGGTGTTTCCGCTGATGATTCTGACGCTGACGGCGATATCGGTGCTGTCTCCGATGGGGCTGTCGAGCCTGGCCAACCACGGTCCGCACGGGCTGTCGGAGATTCTGTACACCTTCGTCTCGACCGCGGCCAACAACGGCTCTGCGTTCGCGGGACTCAACGCCAACACGCCCTGGTACAACGCGGCGACCGGCTTCAACATGCTGGCCGGCCGGTTCCTGATGATGATTCCGATGCTGGCGCTGGCCGGCAGCCTGGCGCGCAAGAAGATCGTTCCGCCGTCGCCCGGCACTTTTCCGGTGAATACGCCGCTGTTCACGCTGCTGCTGACGGGCGTGATCCTGATTGTCGGCGCACTCACATTCTTCCCGGCGCTCAGCCTGGGCCCCATTCTGGAGCACCTGCTGCTGCAGCACGGAACCCTGTTTTCGTAAGGCGAGGATAAAAGGCACATGGCTCAAAAGCTCAGTCTCTGGGATCCCACCATCCTCCGTCAGGCGGCGATCGATTCGTTCCGCAAGCTCGATCCGCGCGCGATGGCGAAAAACCCGGTTATGTTCGTGGTGGAGGTGGGCAGTGTAGTGACCACAGCCCTGCTCATCGCGGATGCGGCGCGCCATCAGCCGATCGGCTTCAATCTACAGATCACGATCTGGCTGTGGTTCACGGTGCTGTTTGCAAATTTCGCCGAGGCGATCGCGGAGGGCCGCGGCAAGGCGCAGGCGGATACGCTGCGCAAGGCCAAGGGCGAAACCATCGCTTACCGGTATCGCGACAACGGCTCGATGGAGACGGTGTCCAGCTCGCAGCTGCGCTCCGGCGACATTATCCGGGTGGAAGCCGGGCAGTACATCGCCGGCGACGGCGAGGTGATCGAGGGCATCGCCTCGGTGGACGAGTCGGCGATCACCGGGGAATCGGCTCCGGTGATTCGCGAGGCCGGCGGCGACCGGTCCGCGGTGACCGGGGGAA
The DNA here is from genome assembly GCA_021810175.1 of Acidobacteriota bacterium. Next base: position 1,298 of record JAJZJJ010000410.1, read on the forward strand.
CGCGGGTGCTTTCCGACTGGATCAAGGTGCGGATTACGTCGAATCCGGGTGAGACGTTTCTGGACCGCATGATTGCGCTGGTGGAAGGCGCGGAGCGCCAGAAGACGCCCAACGAGATCGCGCTGAGCATTCTGCTGGCGGGGCTGACGGTGATCTTTCTGCTGGCGGTGGCCACTCTGCAGCCGTTCGCGATCTACTCGCATGCGCCCCAGACCGTCTTTGTGCTGGTGTCGCTGCTGGTCTGCCTGATTCCGACGACCATCGGCGGGCTGCTCTCGGCGATTGGCATTGCGGGCATGGATCGGCTGGTGCAGTACAACGTGCTGGCCATGTCGGGACGCGCGGTGGAGGCGGCGGGCGATGTCAACACGCTGCTGCTGGATAAGACGGGCACCATCACGCTGGGCAACCGGCAGGCGACGGAGTTCACTCCGGCGCCGGGCATCAGCACGGAGCGGCTGGCGGATGCGGCGCAGCTTTCGTCGCTCTCCGACGAAACGCCGGAGGGGCGCTCGATCGTGGTGCTGGCCAAGGAGAAGTACAACCTGCGCGGGCGCGATCTGTCGGGCATGAAGGCGGAGTTTGTTCCGTTCACCGCGCAGACGCGGATGTCGGGCATCGATCTGCCTGGCGCGCAGATTCGCAAAGGCTCGGCGGACGCCATTACGCGCTTCCTCGAAGCGCAGGGCTCAAGCCTGCCCCGCGAAGTGGCTAATCGAGTGGAGGAGATTGCACGGCTGGGCGGAACGCCGCTGGTGGTTGCGGAGAACGCGACGGCGCTGGGGGTTGTCTACCTGAAGGACATTGTGAAGGGCGGGCTGAAGGACCGGCTGGCCCGGCTGCGCGCCATGGGCATCCGCAGCATCATGATCACGGGCGACAATCCGCTGACCGCGGCGGTGATTGCACGCGAGGCCGGAGTGGACGATTTTCTGGCCGAGGCGAAACCCAAAGACAAGATGGACCTGATCAAGCGCGAGCAGGCGAAGGGCAAGCTGGTGGCCATGACCGGGGACGGCACCAACGACGCGCCGGCTCTGGCTCAGGCCGATGTGGGCGTGGCCATGAACACCGGCACGCAGGCGGCCAAGGAAGCCGGCAACATGGTGGATCTGGACTCCAATCCGACCAAGCTGATCGAGATTGTGGAGATCGGCAAGCAGTTGCTGATGACGCGCGGAGCGCTGACCACATTCTCGATTGCGAACGATGTGGCCAAGTACTTCGCGATCATTCCGGCGATGTTCGCGGGCGTCTTCCCGGTGATGAACGAGCTGAACATCATGCACCTGGCGACGCCGCACTCGGCCATCCTGTCCGCGGTGATCTTCAACGCGATTGTGATTATCGCGCTGATCCCGCTGGCGCTGCGCGGAGTGAAGTACAAGCCGATGTCCGCGGCGGCGCTGCTGCGGCGCAATCTGATTATTTACGGCATTGGCGGTGTGATTGTGCCGTTTATCGGGATCAAGCTAATCGATCTGCTGCTGACCGGGCTGCACCTGGTGTAAGGGGAGAGAAACGAGATGATGACAGCAAACTCATACGACGGCGCACATGAAGCGAACCCCGGCCAGGATGCTCCTCAGCGCGAGGCGACGTTGACTGGCACGCTGGGGGTGGCGGTGCGGTACACGCTGATCACAACGGTTCTGCTGGGGATCGTTTATCCGCTGGCGATCACCGGCATAGCGCAGCTCACCATGCCCTACAAGGCCAACGGGCAGCTGATCGTACGCCACGGGCAGGTGATCGGGTCGGCGATTATCGGGCAGGAATTTAAGGGGCCGCGCTATTTTCATCCCCGTCCATCGGATGCCGGCGCGGGATACGACGCATCCAACTCGGGGGGTTCGAACCTTGCGCCATCAAACCTGGCGCTGATTCAGCGGATCGATAAAAGCGTGGCCGCCTGGCATCGCCGCGATCCGGAGGCCAAAGGCCCAGTGCCGATCGGTCTGGTGACGACGTCGGCATCGGGACTGGATCCTGACATCTCACCGGCGGATGCCTATTATCAGGTTCCGATGGTGGCGGCGGCGCGGAAGCTGCCGGAGAAGACCGTCCGGGAGCTGGTTGCGTCGCACATCGAGGGACGGCAGCTGGGATTTCTGGGTGAGCCGCGCGTGAATGTGCTGAAACTGAACCTGGCGCTGGATGCGCTGGCCGGCGGGAAGGGCGGGAAATAGAACCCGCCTCCCGGCGGTGTTCAGGCGGTTTCCGCGGAGATGTGGTGGGCCCGGAGGGATTTGAACCCCCAACCAAGGGATTATGAGTCCCCTGCTCTAACCATTGAGCTACAGGCCCTTCTTTCGAATATCTGCTTTATATGCAGATATTTGAATAAGGATAAAACTGGCAGACGGAATGGCATTTTCGTGCTGGTGCCGGTTCTGGTGCCGGTTGCGTCTGAGAACTCCTCTGAAAAGGCAAGCATACGACAGCGCCTGTCCGGGAGTCCTTATGCATTTTCGCATCTTCCCGCCCGTCTACGTCGGCCCGAGAGCGAGAAGTCCATGGGAGAAGCTGTCGCTGCCGGTTCTGGTGCCGGTTGCGATCCCAGTGCGCTGTCGTTACTCGCCATGGACTTGATCCGCGATCCGGACTGTCGCATTCTGCCTGATGGTGAGTTCGCACCTTCACTGGGGTGATGCCCGGGAAATCGCCGAGGCGATTGAGCGGTGACTGATATCAATCGCCCATCGTTGGCTGAGATGTGAAATCACCAGCAAAAGGTCGAAACTAGATC
>JAJZJJ010000411.1 GCA_021810175.1 Acidobacteriota bacterium
CAATTGTACGCGGGATTCCCATGAAGGGAATGCGCCGGTTCAGGAATGCCTCCACCGCGACCTCGTCGGCGGCGTTCAGGGCGATGCAGTGCGCTCCGCCCTTTTCCGCAGCCTCAAAGGCTAGGCGAAGACACGGAAAACGTTCGAAATCAGGCTGCTCGAACTCCAGGCGGCGCAACGCGGCCAGATCAAATGTGAGCGTCGAGGCCGGCCGCTCCGGATACGCCAGCGCATAGAGGATCGGCAGGCGCATATCGGTCACCGAGATCTGCGCCAGAATCGACCCGTCCACAAACTCCACGAGCGAATGAACCGTGGACTGGGGATGGACAGTAACCCGCACCTGGCGGGAACCGACATCAAAAAGACGGCACGCCTCGATGATCTCCAGGCCCTTGTTCAGCATGGTGGCGGAATCGATGGTGATGCGCCGTCCCATGACCCAGGTAGGGTGTTTCAGCGCCTGCTCCGGCGTGATGCCGGCGAACTGGTCCAGAGGCAACTGGCGGAATGGCCCGCCCGAGGCCGTGAGCCAGATGGTTTTGACCTCCGAGCGAGCGCCCACGCGCAGGCATTGGTGCACGGCGTTGTGCTCGCTGTCGATGGGCAGAATGGGCACGTTGAGCCGGCGGGCGGCCGCGGTCAGAATTTCCCCGGCGGCCACCATGCACTCCTTGTTGGCCAGGCCCACCGGCTTTCCGGCAAGAATGGCGGCATGAGTAGCCTCGAGGCCGGCCACGCCGACAATGGCCGAAACGACAAAATCCGCCTCCGGCAACGTGGCGCAGGCCACCGTCCCCGCCGTTCCGTGGACGACGTTGACGCCGCTGACGCCGGCCTGGCGCAGACGGGCGGAAAGTTGCGCCGCCAGTTCTTCCGTCGCCAGCGAAACCATCCTGGGACGCCAGCGAACCGCCTGCGCATATGCTTCGTCGAGGTTGCGCCCCGCAGCCAGCGAGGCCACGGAAAAACGATCCGGAAACTGCTCGACAATGGAGAGCGTGCTTTGGCCGATGGAGCCCGTGCAACCGAGGATGGCGAGTCGCTTCAATGGATGGATATTGACCTATGGATGACCTAGAACATCTGGTGAATAACCTGAGCGTACCATAACATCGGAGCCGCCAGCAGCAACGCGTCGATGCGGTCCAGCATGCCGCCGTGGCCGGGCAAAATGTCTCCGGAGTCCTTCACGCCCACCGATCGCTTCAGCGCCGATTCGACCAGATCTCCCGTCTGCGCCGCCACGTTGACGACCGCGGCCAGCACCAGCCAGTACCAGATCCCTGCGGAGTACGAGAGAACAGCCGAATTCCATGATTCCAGAATATGGGCCAGGGCAAGCAGACCGCCAGCAACCAGCAGGCTTGCCGCCAGCGATCCCGCGGCGCCTTCCCAGGTCTTTTTAGGACTGAGCACGGGCGCCATCCTGCGCCGCCCCCAATAACGTCCCACATAGAGAGCCGCGATGTCCCCCGCCCAGACCACGCAGAACAGAAGCGCCAGAATCGATGGGCCGTTGGCCTCCTCACGGGGATCGCGCAAATTGACCAGGGCCAGCAGCGTAACTCCCACGTAAAACAGGCAGAAGATGGACACAGCCGCGTCAGCCATCACCCGCTCCGTTGGCCGGCTGAAAACACAGCAGATCAGCAAGCCGAGGCTGAGAATGCCAAAAACGGCCATGCCCCGGTCGGGCCACTCGAAATTGCCCGCGAACAGCAGTGGCAATGCCACCATCACCGCGGTGCGCGGAGGCTGGAATCCGCCGCGCTCGGCCATGCCCAGGCACTCCCAGCCGGCCATCATCGCAACTGCCGCAACAGCCGCCGCATAAAGCCATAGCGGCGCCCAAAAGACAAGCGCCAGGACGAGCGGAATCAATACAAGAGCGGTAAGAATGCGTTTCATTTACTGGTTGAGAATACACTGCCGGGCGGGGCACGGGCTGTTTCAGGGTCACTGTCAGCCGCGGCTTTCATCGCCGCTAGCGGCCGGCGATTCGCCCTCGCGCAGCTCACCACTGCCTGCACCGGTTTCCCGGGCAAATTCGATCATGGCCGCTCCCAGCGTCTCAAACAGGCGGGCCCACTCGCGCAAATGCTCCTCTCCCAACGGGGTAAGCGAATAGTTGCGGCGCGCGGGTCCGTCTCCGGCAGCCCACGAGGAGGAAACGTAGCCATTCGCCTCCAAAGTCCTCAGCGTGCGGTAGAGAGCCGCGCCCTCGATCGTGGCGTCCGTCAGGGCGTATTGCGCCAGGCTTTCGGCGATCTCATAGCCGTATGAGCCCTTCTTGTCCCTGAGAATGCGCAGCACAACCGGCTCAATGAAGCGCGAGACATTGCCCATCGTGCAGGTGCATGGACGGCCCAGACCCGGCCGCCTGCAGCAACGAAAACCCTCTCCCTGCCTCTGAAGCGCGTCTGCATTGCGGCCACACTTTGCCGGCATATGGGATAACCGCTCCTGTTCAGAAATCGAACCGGCGTGCGCATCTTGCCGCCAGCGCCGCATAGATGTATATTACACCTAAACTAAGTGCAAATTGCACTAAAAGGCGGCATGCCAGCCGGTAACTCTCGGGAACCCATGGCTGTTGTCCGCCAGAACGAGGAAATTCAATGAGCAAAGTTGGAGTCATGATGTCCGTAGACCGCATCGAAGGACGCATGTCGTCGCATTTCGGCAAAGCCAAGTGGTTCATGGCCGTGGATACGGAGAACGGTGTTCCTGAATTTGTGAGGAACGAAGGGTTGAACGGCAGAAGCGCCGCCGGGATCGCGTTGCATAAGGGTTGCACGGATGTGATCCTGGCCGATATCGGCGACGGAGCGTTACGGCATCTGCAGGCCGCGAAAATCAATGTCTGGGCCGTGCCCGGGCTGGTTACCGGCAGCGAAGCACTCAGGCTGTTTGCGCAGGGACAACTCGCTCCCGTACCTGCATCGCGCTCACCGGAGCGTCACGGCAAGCAACACGGTGGCTGCTGTTGCGGACACAGCGGATCGGGAGCGGCCGGGTGCTGCGAGAGCTGAATTTCACCTCAGGGAATGATTGCGCTTCTGCGGGCTGCGCAAGGCCGCTGCACATTCCGAACCGGCAAACGGCGCCGGCAGGCGGTCTGCCGTCTCAGCCCGCCGCGATCCGGATCCGGTCGGGATCCTCTTCCACTTCGCCTACGCTATCGCTCAAGCCGCCGTAGCGGCGCTCACGGCGCTGGAAATCGGAGATCGCCTGGAGCAGGTGAATCCCGCGGAAGTCGGGCCAGTACATGTCAGTTACGTAGATCTCCGCGTAGGCTATCTGCCACAGCAGGAAGTTGGAAATGCGCATCTCGCCCGAGGTGCGGATCAGCAGGTCCGGGTCGGGCATGTGGGCCGTGTAGAGGTGGCGCTGAATGTCCTCTTCGGTGATGTGATCGGCTGAGCGGTGCTTGTGCTTCAACTCGGTGCTGAGGGAGCGGAAGGCGTCAACCAGTTCGCAGCGCGCCCCGTAATTCAGGGCCAGGGTAAGCGTCGTGCCGGTATTGCGCGCGGTTGTCTCCTCGGCCCACTGCATCTTTTCCTGGACCTCCGGCGGCAGCTCATGGGTGCGGCCAATGTACTTCATGCGCACGTTGTTATCCATCATGCGCTGCACGTTGCTTTCCAGGTAGCTGCGCAGCAGGCGCATGAGGAAGCTGACCTCGGCGCGCGGCCGGCGGAGATTGTTCTCCAGCGAGAACGCATAAAGCGTAAGCCAGGGCAGGCCGATCCGCGAGGCCGTCTCCGTCACCAACTGCACGCACTTGGCGCCCTGCTGGTGGCCCTGAAAGCGCTTGAGCAAACGGCGTCCCGCCCAACGGCCATTTCCGTCCATGATGATGGCCACATGCTGGGGCATCTGCTCAGGCTTCAGCGTCGCGTAGACGGCGCGCTCCTCGGCGGTTAGCTCATTGATGCGGTTGATGGACGAAGAAGACAATCTACTCGCCTCTTGGTTGCTCATACGGCTTCGGGGCCGGCGCTCCTGATGCATTCGAGCTGAACGCCGTTGTCATGCGC
>JAJZJJ010000412.1 GCA_021810175.1 Acidobacteriota bacterium
CATCAAGGTCGGGTCAGCTGGTACAGGAGAAGCATTCTCATGCGCAAGCGAGCCGGATCAGATCGCTCATTCCGCCACAGCCGGCTGGGCGGCAGCTTCGCGATCCGACTCCTGGGTCAGCCACACAGTATGCCTCGTTGCTGAATACTGAGCGCCGCACAGTAAAAGCAGGCCGGTGAGAAACGCCCAGATCATCAGTCCCACTGAAACTCGGAATGGCCCATAGACGGACCGCAGGTCGAGGTGTGGAAGCACCACCATATAGACCAGCCTTCCCACGTCCCACAGCAACCCCACCACAACCGCGGTTGGCAACACGGCTCGTACCGGGAGCCTCCGGTGAGGGAGGATCCAGTAGACCATGAAGAACATTCCCACGCTGAGCAGCGCGATGGCGATCTGCAGGAAGAAGGCGTTGAGAAACGTGTAGACCGCGTTATGCACATGCCCGAAAAAGATGAAGCCCAGCAGACTGGACTGGACGGTGGTGAGACCCACGACGGCGATGGCCAGAACGCCGATCAGGAATGCCAGGCCCAGAGAAATGAGCTGGTTCATCAGGTAGGAGCGGTTTTTCTTTACGCCCCACACGCGGTTCAGCGCCACTTCCAGGGGCAGGAAGACGCCTGTCGTCGAAATCAGCAGCGTCACCACCGACGCAAGCTGCACCGTGCCCCTCGGATGCACGAGCAGACTCATGTTGCGCACGACGAAGTCCTGATTCGATGGCAGCAAAATGATCAGCATGTTCCGGATCACCTGCACCATGCCGGGCGAATGAAAGACCTGGCGGGCGATGGTGAACATCATCACAATGAACGGGAAGAGGGATAGGATGGAGTTGGCCGCCACGCTGAAGGCATAAGTATGGACCTCAGTCTGGCTGAGGTAGCGGGCCAGGGACGCCACCAGAGGACGCCACCCCGGCCCCTTTGGCAGTGCGGGCGGGCGCGGACTGAAGAGACGGGCAACGACGCGTTCGGCGCTCGGAGCGGCCTGAGGTTTTTCAGCGGGAACCACGGGAAATGTCCTGAGAATGAGGTTAGCAGAGGCAGGTTTTTCATCCCGCGCGATGCCGGCGGAGATGTTACGAGAGTATAGGCTACTTTCGTAACCTTCTATCAGGGCCGGTCATGGTTGCAAATTTTGCTTGATTTCACAGGCGTTTCCTGCCATAACAGGAAACACGCTCCTGCTCCCCTGGGTAGAGGCGGGTTTTTGGAAGGCCATTAGTTGATGTACCTGCATTATTGTCATTGCAACTGTCTGGTGAACCGTTGAGCTGCCCGAACCGCCGATGCTGGGCGGCCAAAGGCAGCTTTTGGTGTCTCCGGGGCCTGATCGCGAGAACGGGCTCAGCGCCAGCTGGCTGCAATGGCCAGATAAGGACAAATAACGAAGGAGTTCCCTGTGAAAGAGCAAGGCGTAGTGAAGTGGTTCAACGGAGCAAAAGGCTATGGTTTCATCCAGCGGTCGAGTGGTGAGGATGTCTTCGTCCACTTCTCCGCCATCCAGGATTCCGGCTATCGGACGCTGAATGAGGGCGAGGCAGTGGAATTTGAATGCCAGCAGGGACCCAAAGGTCTGAGCGCGGCGAACGTCGTTCGCAACAGCGCCTGAATTCAGGACCGCAGGCGGCCTTCCCCAAGCCGGCCGCCTGTTTCCCCGCTTACTGCCGCGCCACGGGCGGCGTCAGTCGCTGAAGTCTTTCCACAGCCCAGTCCGCAGCCTCCGCCACGATCGGATCGGGACCGGTCGACCAGCTCCGCAGAATGGGCAGGAAGTGCTGTTGTCCGCTATTGCCCATGGCGATGGCCAGGTTCCGGCGGAAGCCTGAGAACTTTGCCCGCCGCACCGGCGATCCATTGAACCACCGGCCAAAATCCTCTTCAGTCATCGCAGCAAGCCACTCAATCGCCGGATTGACGAGGGCCGCGCGCGGCGCCAGTTGGGGATCGGCGGCAAAGGGAGCCCGACGGTTCCAGGGGCAGACATCCTGGCAGATGTCGCAGCCGAAGATTTGCCGTCCGATACCGGGGCGCAGCTCTTCCGGGATCGCTCCTTTTTTTTCGATGGTCAGGTAGGAGATGCAGCGGCTGGCGTCCATTTCTCCGGGGGCGGTCAGGGCCTGGGTGGGACAGGCGTCGAGGCAGCGGGTGCAGGAGCCGCAGCGATCAGGGGCCGGGAGAGCCAGCGCTTCGGGCGCGGGCTCCAGCGATGTGACGATGACGCCCAGAAACAGCCAGGAACCCAGCTTCTGATTGAGGAGACAGGTGTTTTTACCGGTCCAGCCGAGGCCGGCATAACGGGCGTACACACGTTCGACGACCGGTCCGGTATCCACAAAACAGCGAGATTCAAAGGGCCCGCAAATCTCCCCCAGCCGGCCGCGAAGTTCCTTGAGGCGTCGCAGCAGGACTTTGTGGTAATCCGAGGGACGCTCAGGGCTGCCGCTCCAGGCGTACCGGGCGATCCAGCCGGAGCCGGAGGGGGCGGGATCGATGGATTGCGGCTGGTCAGCGTTATAGTTGGTGGCGCAGACGATAACCGACCGCGCCCAGGGAAAGGGGATACGAACCGAGGAGCGAAGAAGAGCGCCCTGCTCGTCCCGGCGCCTGAGGTAATCCATTTCGCCGGCTCGACCGGCGTCGACCCAGGCGACGAAGCGCCCCCGTTCTTCCTGGTCCTGAGCGGAGCCGGGAGCCGGCACGCTGGCCAGACCGGCCGCGTCAAAGCCGGCCTCGCGGGCCAGTGTTTCAAGGCTGGAGGGGGAAAGAAGGGGCAAGGCTAATCCTTAGAGCAACCTGGGCTCCCGGCCCGATGACCGGGCCTCGGGAATTCCCCGTGCAGAGTACAATAAAGATTGCGCGTCTGGCTGCGCGGAGAAGCCGCAAAAATATATTGTTCTGTTTTCCAGCCTAAATGCTGACTCCGTGAGCCGCTATCCGGCGTCTAATTTTGATGAGAAAGCAGGTTTCCAGGATCGGCGCAGGCCGTTTCTGGTGGGACTGAAAAGGCGCGTACGAGAGAGAGGTCTTCCCCAAGGTGAATTCAACCGTCAAACAAATCCTGTTCTGGGTGCTCATCGTTGCATGTCTCCTGGTGCTGTGGCAGCTGTTCCAGAAGAACGGCGCCATGGGGAGTCACGAGCAGGAAATTACCTTTACCCAGTTTATGGGCGACGTGGAATCGAACCAGGTAGCGGACGTGACCATCACCGGCACCGCGGTTCAGGGACACTTCCGCGACGACAAAGGTGCCTTCCATCTGGCTATTCCCGCGAACTACCCGCACCTGTATGACGTTCTGGATCAGAACAAAGTCAATGTGACGGTCAAGAGCGACAACGGCAACAGCATCTGGATGTGGCTGCTGCAGTTCTCGCCGCTGATTCTGATCGCGCTGCTGTGGCTGTTCATGATCCGCCAGATGCAAAGCGGGGGAAACAAGGCCCTCTCGTTCGGCAAGAGCCGCGCCCGATTGTTGTCCATGCAGCAGAAGAAGATCACGTTCAAGGACGTGGCCGGCGTGGACGAGGCCAAGGAAGAACTGAAGGAAATCATTGAGTTCCTGCGCGAGGCCCAGAAGTTCCAGAAGCTGGGCGGCCGCATACCCAAGGGCGTTCTGCTGGTCGGGCCTCCGGGCACCGGCAAGACGCTGCTGGCGCGGGCCGTGGCGGGCGAGGCGAACGTTCCGTTCTTCTCCATTTCGGGTTCGGATTTCGTCGAGATGTTCGTCGGCGTGGGAGCCAGCCGTGTTCGAGATCTTTTTGAGCAGGGCAAGAAGAACGCGCCGTGCATCATCTTCATCGACGAAATCGATGCTGTCGGTCGTCACCGCGGCGCTGGACTGGGCGGCGGGCATGACGAGCGCGAACAGACGCTGAACCAGTTGCTGGTGGAAATGGACGGTTTCGAGTCGAACGACGGCGTTATCTTGGTCGCGGCGACGAACCGGCCCGACGTGCTCGATCCGGCGCTGCTTCGGCCGGGACGTTTTGATCGCCGGGTGGTTGTGGGCCGGCCGGATGTCCGTGGC
>JAJZJJ010000413.1 GCA_021810175.1 Acidobacteriota bacterium
GCCGCTCTCAGCCACCTCGTCCTCGAGCTGGCCGTCTCCCTCGCGCCTCGCGTCCGCGTCAACGGCATCAGCCCGGCCACCGTCGTCAAAGGATCCACCATGTTCCCCCGCGACCGCGTCATCGCCTCGCTCACCAAATACAACATCGCCTTTCACACCGCCGCCTCCGACGACGACCTCCGCAATCTGCTGGCCGCGTTCTACGCCCAGCGCACCCTCACCCATCAGCCCATCGATCCCGAGGACTGCGCCCAGGCCATCCTCTTCCTCGCCGGCCCGCACACCCGTTGCACCACCGGCCACCTCATCCCCATCGACGGCGGCCTCCCGGAAGCCTTCCTCCGCTAACGCAGCTTCAGGCCACCAGCTTGAGCCCACAAAAAAGGGATCGGCACCCACCGATCCCTTTTTTCGCATCCTTCCCCACTGCTATTCCTTCTTCTTCAGCGGCTTCCGCGCGAAGTAGTAGAGCGAAAACGCCAGCAGTGCGAACATCGCCACGGAAAAGCCCTGGTTGTAGAGGAACGTGTGCGGAATCCGCAGAATGTTCTCCCCAAACGGCTCCGCCAGCTTCAGACCCACGCCCATCAGCCCCACAATGCCACCCGCGGCAATCAGGCCGCTCGCATACAGCGACCCCGGACTGATCTCGCTTTCCGCCTCGCCGGCTTCGCCCGCGCGTTCCCGCGCCCGGTCCACGAACCAGCGCGCCATGCCGCCCACAAAAATCGCCAGCGTCGTCGCAATCGACAAATACGATCCCACCGCGAAGGTCAGCGACCGCACCCCCATCAGCTCAATCGCGATCACCAGAAACACGCCCAGCAGCACCAGCCCCCACGGCAGTTGCCGTGTCAGGATGCCGTTAATCACCGTCGCCATCAGCCGCGCCTGCGGAGCCGCCGCCCGCGCGCTTCCGATCCCCTGAATCCAGTGCACCTGGATGGTCTTTGTCGCCGGGTTGTACAGATACTTCCCGTCCGGCAGGTCATGCGATCCCAGCGCGTTCAGCAGAATGTACTGGTCGCCCGCCTCCGTTTCCGCCGGCTTGCCCTGCACCTGCACGTGGATCTCTTTCCGCGTGAACTTCCCCTGCACCTGCACGCCCTGGTGCGCTACGGAGATGTTCCACGGCATATTCATCGCGTGGAACTCCTCAAAGCCGCGGTTCATCATGTTCAGCGTGATGCCCACCGCGAACGTCGAAACGCACACCCCGATCATCAGGGCCACCTGCTGTTTCCACGGCGTGCCGCCCACCAGAAAGCCCGTCTTCAAATCCTGCGACGTATCGCCCGCATTCGCTGACGCGATGCACACCACCCCGCCCACCGTAATCGCCAGCGCCCCAAACGCCGGAGCCGTCCAGCCCTTCACCAGAAACACCGCCGCCGTCGCCATCAGCGTCGCAATCGTCATCCCGCTGATCGGATTCGCCGAGCTGCCGATCAGCCCCACAATCCGCGACGACACTGTTACAAATAGAAACCCAAAGATCAGAATCAGCAGCGCCGCCGCCAGGTTCGCCACCATGCCCGTCTCCGCACCGGGAATCGGCTTAAACGTCAGGAACACCCAGATCAGCACCACCAGTGCAATGCTGCCGCCGATCACCACATTCATCGGCACGTCGCGCTGCGTCCGCACCTCCCGCGACGGCCCGCCTTTGCCGTTCTTCTTCTGCAGATTCGCCAGCCCCTGCTTCAGCGCGCCCACAATCGTCGGCGCCGTGCGGAACAGCGTAATCAGCCCCGACGCTGCCACCGCGCCCGCGCCCATCGGCCGGATATACGCCGCCCACATATCTCCCGGCGACATCTGCGTCACCGGCTTCGTCGCCGGATACAGCGCCCCCGGCAGATGCGACCCGAAAAAGTAAATCGCCGGCATCATCACCAGCCACGAAAAAACGCCGCCGGCAAACATCGTCCCCGCCACGCGCGCCCCAATAATGTAGCCCACGCCCAGGTACTCGGGCACCGCATCCACGCGGATCGCCGCGCCCTTCATGATGTGCTGCGTGCCCCAGTCCGGCTGGTAATCCGGCTGCTCCGGCCACAGCCCAAAAATATTGCTGTTCTGGAAGAGCGTGTACACGCCGCCCAGTCCCAGCCCCAGAAATACCCGGCTTGCAAACGATCCGCCATGCTCACCGGCCAGCAGCACATCGGCGCAGGCAGTTCCCTCGGGGTACGTCAGGTTCCCGTGCTCCTCCACAATCAGCTGCCGCCGCAGCGGGATCATGAACAGCAGCCCCAGCCACCCGCCCAGCATCGCCAGCACAAAAATGCGGAAGTATTCGAGGTCGAATCCCAGAAAGATCAGCGCCGGCAGCGTAAAGATCACGCCCGCCGCAATCGACTGCCCCGCGTTCCCCGTCGTCTGAACAATATTGTTCTCCAGAATCGACGCCCGCCCCATCCACCGCAGCACGCTGATGGAGAGCACCGCAATGGGAATCGACGCGGCTACCGTCAGCCCGGCCTCCAGGCCGACGTACACCGTCACCGCTCCAAAGAGCAGCCCGAAGATGCAGCCCAGCAGGATCGCTCGAAACGTCAGCTCCGGACGAGTCTCAGTCGCAGGCACAAAAGGTTGAAAGTTTTGTTGATTCGGCATTTTGCCGGGGACTTGCGTCGTTGCCAAGGATTCGCCTCCGCCTGCTTCCGGGGAAGCATGAGTTTATCAAAGCACGCATAGAGAGAGCCCAGGAAGCCCCTCCAGCTCGCGGTTCTCCATTTCATCTCACGGACGTAATGTTCCGCAATTTATCTCGCAATTCCGAATTCTTTGTCATCTGTCGCCAACGCACGCCCGCAACCCCCGGCGCGTGAAATACTTTCCCGGTCCTATGCCTCTTCAGTCTCGTTTTAAGCAGTCTCTGCACAGAGCCTTTTTTCGCTTTGGCCTCGACGTCAGGAAGATCTATCCGATGCGCATTCCCGATCTTCCCGATCGGGATTTCTATTCCCCGGTCTTCAGCCCCTGGCTCGGCTATGGCAAATTTGAACGCTATTTCAATGCCGCCCGCCAGCACACCATCGTCCCGCGCGAAAGCCTCTACATCCTCTATGCCCTCGCCAGCAACGCCCTCCGTCTGCCCGGCGAATTCTGGGAGTGCGGCGTCTACAAGGGAGGCACCGCCCGCGTTCTCGCCGATCTGCTGGCCGAATCCAGCCGGTCCCTTGACGTCCCGGCCACGCTGCGCCTCTTCGACACCTTCGCCGGAATGCCCGAGTCCGACGGCAAGCTCGATGTGTTTGAAGCGGGTGAGTATTCTGACACCAGCCTCGAAGCCGTCCGCGCCGTCGTCGGCCATCCCGATCTGGCCGTCTTCCATCCCGGATTCATTCCCGACACCTTCGACGGCCTCAATGATTCCCGGATCGCCTTCGCCCACGTCGACGTGGTGCTGTATCACGCCATTCGTGACTGCTGCGAGTTCATTTACCCGCGCCTCGTACCCGGCGGTATCCTGCTCTTCGACGATTACGGCATCGCCGCCTGCCCCGGCGCACGCAAAGCGGTCGATGAATACTTTGCCGATAAGCCGGAGATTCCCGTGGTTCTGCCCACCGGCCAGGCCATGGTGATCCGGTCGCCCGCCGTCGGCTTCTCCTGAGCGGCAGCCGCCCTGGGGGTCCTCGCCAGCCAGGATCCCCATCTCGCCGCTGTTGCTCCTATTCGCTCAGCGGAATTCGCTTCCAGTCGGAGAGATCGCGGCCCACCATCCGCTCCAGCCTCTCGACCTCCGGTCTCACCATTTCCGCAATTCGCTCCAGGGTCGATGCGGGAACCTCCTGAAAGGGCATGCCGCCGCCCAGAAACAACCGGCTCAGCGGCGATTTTCTGGCTGTGACCACCATCGCGTCCAGTCGGCGCGCTTTGCACCAGTCCGCGGCCATCCGCGCCGCCCGTGTCGCCATGTAGCTCCTGGGCTCGGTCATCTGGCGGGAAGAAAACGTTCCGGCCCCGGCCGAATCCACATCGGCCACAGGGAAGCGGGGAATCGCCAGATCGTCAGCGAGCCCGTCCACA
>JAJZJJ010000414.1 GCA_021810175.1 Acidobacteriota bacterium
GCAAAGGGATTCTTTCTGCCTGTTGGTACGGCCCAGCCGTTGGGGTCCAGCGGTGATGCTCAGGGTTCCATCCGGACGTGGATGGACCTTGACGTTGGGTCCCGCCGTGGTTCTTCGCCGGCTCGGCGTTTGATTTGCGGACTCAGGTTTTGGAAGCTGACGGCGCTCTCGCGATTCACCTTGCGCTCGAACCGGAGCGAGTAGACCGGGTCCATATCCCGCCGGCAGGACGCACCTGCGCCACCGTTCTGGGCAGCGGGAACCTGAAAGCGGCCATCGAACTCCGCGATACATTGCCGGTGCGGAAGACAGTTGGCTTCCGCAACCGTGCGGATGCGCTCAGCCTGATCTCTTGGGGCAGACGTTCTTGCTACCGCCGCTGGACAGATCGAGTGCTGACGGCTCTTGGAAGGGCGCTGGAGTGACGGGCTGGAGGTTGTATGCTAAAGTAGCGCTAACGTTGAACTCCTTGTTGCGCTGGACATGGAATTCAGCTCAAGTCCGCCGCGTGGCGAAGCGCTTGGTTGCTGCGGGCAGGAAGGCGGACTCGGATTTTGCGCAGTCCTATTCTGAGGTGCAAGGTGGACCACCAAGGACAAGATCGCATGGAAACCGCGCCGAAGACCGGTTTTTGGGGAGCCGCGTCGGCGAACGTGCTCAACATGATCGGCGTGGGCCCTTTTCTCACCATTCCTCTTGCGCTGGCCGCCATGGGTGGGCCGCAGGCGATGCTGGGATGGATTCTGGGCTTGTTGATCTCGCTCAGCGATGGGATGGTGTGGTCCGAGCTGGGTTCGGCGATGCCTTATGAGGGCGGACCCTACCACTACCTTCTGGAAGGGTTCGGTCCACAAGGCTTTGGCCGGCTCTTCAGCTTTCTTTTCCTTTGGCAAGCCATCGTGCTCGGGCCTATCTCGGCGGCCGGCGGCGCGGTTGGCTTTGCGCAATACGCCGGATTCCTGCTGCCGCACCTCAGCCATGGCGGAGCGGTGAGCATCGCCGCCGGCGTTTGTCTGGTCAATACCGGCCTGCTGTGGCGCAATATTCGCTCGATCGCGTTGATCTCCATCGCCACGGCGGTGATTGTTCTGGGCTCGACGGCGTGGATCATCCTGACCGGGATCACGCATTTCCATCGCTCCCTGGCCTTCGCCTTTCCTCCGCATGCCTTTGCGCCGAACCATGCCTTTTTCATCGGGCTGGGAGCAGCGATGCTCATCGCCATGTACGACTACGGTGGTTATTACAATGTCTGCCTGATCGGGGCCGAAGTTTCCAACCCGAAGAAGACGATTCCACGATCCATTCTGTTTTCGATCCTTCTGGTCGCGGCGATCTACCTGGCGATGAACATCTCGATCATCGGCGTTCTGCCCTGGCGGGAGGCCATGAAGTCGCAGGCCGTCGTGGCGGACTTCATGGCGCGGGTCTATGGCGAGGCGGGGGGCAGATCCATAACCATTCTCATCCTCGTGGCTTCCTTTGGATCGGTCTTTGCCATTCTGCTTGGATATTCGCGCATTCCTTATGCCGCCGCCGCGCAAGGACAATTCTTTCCCATCTTCGGGCGCCTTCACCCGCGGGGCCAATTTCCTTACGTCTCTCTGCTGGCGATCGGCTTCTGCTCGGCGCTGGCCTGCTTTTTCAGTCTTGCCAGCCTCATCACCGCCCTTATCGTCATGCAGACGCTGTTGCAATTCGCGGCGCAATGCGTTGCCGCAATCATCCTTCGCCGGCGGAAGCGCGAGCCTGACGACGGATACAAAATGCCGCTGTTTCCGTTGCCCGCGCTCGTCGCTCTCTGCGGCTGGCTTTACATCTTCCTGACCAGCGGCTGGGTCTATATCGCGCTGGCGGGGCTTTTTCTCGCACTTGGGATCGCAATCTTTCTGCTGCGCGCCCGCCGCCAAACAAGTTGGCCCTTTGTGGAGGCAGTATGAGGAAATGTTGGGACGTGGTCACGGTTGGCGAAATCTATATCGACCACGTTTTTTCCGGTCTCAAGAACTGGTCGCAACCCGGCGAAGAGGTCTTCACGCGCAACTATTTGCACGAGTTGGGCGGCGGCGCGGCCATCACGGCGTGCGGCCTCGGCCGGCTGGGGCGCAAAACGGCGATCTTCGGGGTGGTGGGCGAAGTCGAGGAGGCGTGGGTCAAACAACGCCTCAGCGACTTCCATGTCGACGCCGGCGGACTGAAGCAGGTCAAGGGAAGCACCGGGGTCACCATGAGCGTTTCGGTCATGAGCGAACGCTCCTTCTACAGCTTCGCGGGCAGCAACCAGTTTCTGGGAGATTATCTCGCCGGCGAGGGCCTGACGGAGCAACTGCAAAAGGCGGCGCATGTGCATTTCGCCGCTCCGCTGGACCGGCGGTATGCGGAGACCGTCCTGCCGGCTCTGAAGAAGGCCGGATGCACGGTTTCTCTGGACGTGGGCTGGCAGCCGGAATGGTCCGCAAAACCCGAGAATCTTCAGACTTGTCTGGATATCGACTACTTTCTGCCCAACCGCAAGGAGGCTGAGCGGCTTACCGGCAAGGAGCGGTCGGTGGAAGTTCTTCTGGGCCTGGAACAGCTCGGCTTCAGCCATGCCGTGATCAAGCTGGGCGCCCAGGGCGCCGCCATACGAACCGGCGGCAAGATGCTCCGCGTGCCATCGCCTCCGGTTGCGGTGGTCGACACCACCGGCGCCGGGGATGCTTTCAATGCGGGTCTCATTGATGCGCTGCTCAGCGGCGCCGACGCGGAGGAGATCCTGCGCCGCGCCGCCGCCTGCGGCGCCTTGTCGACAAGAACGGCGGGCGCCTTGAATGGCCTGCCCACGCGCCAGGAGTTGGAGGAGAGCCTGTGGGAAATTGCAAAGTCACGTTGATCGGCGGAGGAGGCGTGCGTACTCCCCTGGTGATCTTCGGCGTCAATGAATCGCGCCGGATCCTGGGCGCTGAGGAAATGGTGCTCTACGACTTGGATCCACGGCGCGCGCGGACGATGTGCGAGCTGGGGCGGGTTCTGCTGGCGAAAAGCGGCAGCAGCATGAAACTGCGCGTGGCCGACAACGTTCAAGATGCGATCCAAGGCGCCGCATTCGTGCTCACCGCCATTCGCGCCGGAGGCATTCAGGCGCGAGCGGCCGATGAACGAATTTCCATCCACAACGGCTATCCCGGCCAGGAGACCACCGGACCCGGCGGGGTGGCGATGGCCCTGCGCACCACCGCCGTGGCCATCGAGTACGCACGGCTGATTGAACGCCTTAGCCCCAACGCATGGATGATCAACTTCACCAATCCGGCCGGACTGATCACTCAAGCCGTAAGCCACCATTCGGGCGTGCGCGCGATCGGGATCTGCGACACGCCGACAGAACTCTTTCATCGCATTGCCCAGGCGTTGAACGCTCCCCCGGCGGAGGTGCATTGCGACTACATTGGGCTCAATCACCTGGGATGGATCCGCCGCATCACGCTGCGCGGCGAGGATGTCACGGCCCGCATTCTCGATAGCGACAGGAATCTACGCAGCCTGTACCAGGCCGATCTGTTCGACCTGGAGCTTGTGCGCAGCCTCAGGCTCATTCCCAGCGAATATCTCTTTTTCTATTACAGCCGAAGAAGGGCTCTGGCCAACCAACGCGCCGCCGGAGCCACGCGGGGCGAGGAGGTCGGCAAGCTCAATGAAGAACTCTTTGGGCGGATCGAAGCCGCCATCGGAGCCGGCCAGGCCGAGGAGGCGCTGACGATCTACACCCACTACCTGAATCAGCGCTCCGGCTCCTACATGCAGCTTGAGGCCCATGCGGGAACGGCCTTCGACCCATCTCATGCGCTCAAGGAGGATCCGTTCCGCGCCGCCACCGGCTACCATCGCATTGCGCTGGACGTGATGACCGCTCTGCTCAGCGATGCCCCGCGGAGAATAGTCGTCAATGTGCGCAATCACGGCGCCATCGACGAGGTCGACTTCGAAGACGTGGTGGAAGCCCCCTGCGCCATCTCCCGGCACGGCATTGCTCCGGAACCCGCGGGATC
>JAJZJJ010000415.1 GCA_021810175.1 Acidobacteriota bacterium
AAAAAATCACCTCCAGCGCCCAGATCTACTTCCTCCTCGAAAAACACGAGGACCATTTCCTCTTGCTTTCCGCCTCATCCCATCCCAACCCCTCCTGCACCGGCCCCAACCTCCTGCACTTAACCCAATAGCCCACTGCCGTCCATCGCGTCTCGCTCACCTGCTGGCTCGCAACCACTGGTTTGGCCTGATCCCCTCATTTGCTATACACTGGCAAATGTCGCCATAACCATCTGGCGGCCACAGGATAGCTATGCCCAAACTCAAGACACACCGTGGCGCGGCTAAGCGCTTCAAGAAGACCGGCACCGGCAAAATCAAGCGGGGCCAGTCCAAGATGCGCCATATCCTCACGTCGAAGGAGACCAAGACCAAGCGCCGGCTCACCGCCCCCTGCTACGTCTCGGACGCCGACCACGCGAAGGTAGCCCGCATGATTCCCTATGCCTGATCGGTCTCGATAGAGACTCAGGGCCTTCGCGCCCCCGGGCCGGATCGAAGCGAACCGGACCGAGAGATTCAGGTACGAGAGTTCGAGCAAATGCGCTTCCCAGTGCAGCAACACCTTACGCAGACGACTCCGCAAGGATCGGCTGCTACGAGAGCAAGCTGGCTGAGACGAGTATTTTGCGAGAACGAACTACGACGCGAGTGAAGAGGTCCACCTGCCTCCAGCCGCGAAACGATTCAACTAAAGGAGAAACACCATGCCCCGCGTAAAACGTGGCACTAAAAGAACCGACCGCCGCAAAAAAATCCTGAAAAGGGCGAGCGGCTATTTCCTCACCAAATCCAAGCTCTATCAGGCAGCCCAGGAAGCCGTCGAACGCGGCCTTAAGTTTGCCTATTCCGGCCGCAAAGAAAAGAAGCGCCAGTTCCGCTCCCTCTGGATCGTCCGTATCGGCGCTGCGGCCAAGCTCAACGGCATCAGCTACTCGCAGTTCGTCCACGGCCTCAAGCTGTCCGGCATCGAGCTCGACCGCAAGGTCCTCGCCGACATCGCTGTCCACGACGAAGCCGGCTTCGCCGCCCTGGCCCAGCATGCCAAGGACGCCCTCGCCAAAAACGCCGCCGCGTAAGCAACCGCGAGTCGAAAAACACCACAAGGGCGCGATTCACTCGCGCCCTTCGTCATTGAGTCAAGAGAATCTGAGGGTGGCCCATTCAAGCCATCTTTTGGCTTGAGCGGACCGGAATCATCCCGCCTTCAGAACAGCATCCGCCACCGCTACCGCCGCCACCACCGGCGCCACGTCATGCACCCGCACAATATGGGCCCCCGCCAGCACCGCCGCCGTGCATGCCGCCACCGTCGCCGCTGACAGAGCAGCTTCAGCCTCGCGCACCATCCCTTTCAGTTCGCGCTCCAGCACCCGCCGCAAAAACGACTTCCTTGAAACCCCCACCAGCAGCGGCCGTCCCAGCCCCAGCAGCTCATCCTGCCGCGCCAGCAGCGGATAATTCTCATCCAGCGCCTTCCCAAATCCATACCCAGGATCCAGCACCACCCGCTCGGCTGCCACCCCTGCTGTCACCGCCGCCGCCAGCCGCGCCCGTAGTCCATCCCGCACCAGATCCAGTACCGTCTCATGCTCCAGCGGCGGAAGCCCACGCCACTCATTCGGTCGCCCGCGCGTATGCATCAGCACCACGCCGCACGCTTCCGCCGCGCACACTGCGGCCATCTCCTCATCCCACAAAAAGCCGCTCACGTCGTTCACAATCTCAACGCCCGCCCGCAGGCACGCCCGCGCCGTCGCCGCCTTGTACGTGTCAATTGAGATTACCGCCTCCGGCCGCGCTTTCAGGATCCCCTCGATCACAGGCAGCACCCGATCCTGTTCCTCGGCTGCGCTCACCTCCCGGTGCGCCCCCGGCCGTGTCGACTCGCCGCCTATGTCAATCAGCGCCGCGCCGCTCTCAATCATCCGCAGCGCCCGCTCCACCGCCCGTCCGGAATCGACATAGAGTCCCCCGTCCGAAAACGAGTCCGGCGTCACGTTCAGCACGCCCATCACCCGCGTTTTCTCGCCCAGCGGCATCACGCGCGTCCGCAGCGGCCACTCAAAATGCGGTCTCTTTACGAATCCCATCCTGCTCCCGATGCTACACTCCACGCAGCAACGTCAAAGCGAATAACAACCCTTATGCAACCACGCCGCCCTCGCCTCGCCTTTCAGCCCATCCTTGCCGCCGCCACGGTTGCGGTCTTGGCCCTTCTGGTCGCATTGCCCGCTCAGGCGCGCACTGTCCGTCCGGCTTCTGCGCGCGGCAATTACGTCGCCCAGGGTTACCCTCACCTCGGTTACGCCATCCATCGCCTGCTTCGCGCCCCCGACGCCGTCCGTGCCCACTGGGGCATTTCCGTCGCCACGCTCTCTGGCCGCCAGGTTTTCGCGCTCAACGACCACCAGTACTTCCACCCCGCCTCCAACGCCAAGCTCTTCACCACCGCAGCGACGCTCGATCTCTTCAAGCCGGATGCCCGCTGGCGCACCACCGTCACCACCACCGGCGCCATCTCGCCCGACGGAACCCTCCACGGCAACGTCGTCATTCACGGCTCCGGCGATCCCACCCTCTCCAGCCGCATTTATCCCTACGACGGCCAGACCGAGCGCCAACCCGATGCGCTCACCGCTTTTGAGAACATGGCCGACCAGCTCGTCAAAGACGGCATCCATCGCATCGACGGAAACATCATCGGCGACGACACCTGGTTCGTTGACCAGCCCTATGGCGAGGGATGGGCGCTCGACGACACCATCTGGGACTACGGCGCACCCGCCTCCGCGCTCACCATCAATGACAACGTCGTCTACCTCAACGTCGTCCCTGCCGGCGCTCCCGGCCTGCCCAACGAGCCCGGCGCCCAGCCTCAGCGATTCATCACCCCCACGGGCACCGAAGACGTCGAGTGGAATCCGCCCACCCCCTATTACCACCTCGACAACGAAACCTCACTGCTCCGCACCGGCGTCGGTCGCGTCGGTCTCGATCGCCGGCCCGGCTCCCACACCGTTCGTCTCTATGGCACCATCGATCAGAATGGCTTCCACGCGGGTCTCGCTATTATCGACCCCGCCAGGTACACGGCCGAAACCTTCGCCATGCTGCTCCGCCAGCGTGGCATCCAGATCACCGGCATTGCTCAGGCTCATCACCTCTTCTCAACGGATACCCGCCGCTTCCGCAACCGGGTCAATCAGCCCATCGCCCTCCATCCCATCACCGACACGATCCTCGGACCACCCACTGACGGCCAGCACGTCCTCGCCTCCTACATCTCTCGCGCCACGCTCGCCCAGGATCTCAAAGTCACCCTCAAGGTCAGCCAGAACCTCCATGCCGAGCTCTACCTCCGCGACCTCGGCCGCTACGAGGCCGGCGACGGCAGCATCGCGCAGGGAGCCCGCGTCGTCCATCAGTTTGCCATCGAGGCCGGCGTCAACCCCACCGGCTTCATCTTCTTCGACGGCTCCGGCATGTCCCATGACGATGTCGTCACGCCTCATGCCGTCACCACGCTCCTGGCCTACGCTTCACACCAGAGTTGGGGCCGCATCTACCGCAACGCGCTCCCTGTCGGCGGCGTCGACGGTACGCTCTCTGACCGCTTCACCAGCCCCGCCATGCGCCGTCGCGTCAATGCCAAAACCGGTACCCTCGATGAGGACAACGCCCTCAGCGGCTACGTCAAATCGCGCACTGGCCGCACCTATGTCTTCTCCATCTTTTGCAACGCGCGCAATCCCGACAGCGAGGCCGTGCTCAAGGTCATGGATCAGGTCGTGAAAGCCATCGCATCGGAATGACCTGGAGTTAAGATGATTTCTTTGCCGCTATGAAACCGCTGATGAGCCACTCTCCCTCTCCCCGTCGATTGCTCCTGGCTTCCATCGCCGCTGCCACGCTTGCCCTCGCCGGCTGCCATTCCTCCATGCCGCCGCCCACGCCGCTCAGCCAGCTCAATCCCCAGCAGCTGCGAGGCCGTCAGGTCTTCGTCCAGTACTGCGCCAGTTGTCA
>JAJZJJ010000416.1 GCA_021810175.1 Acidobacteriota bacterium
GCTGCCCGCCAAAAGCAGCGCAACCGCCAAAACCATCGGCCGATTCATCTTCATGACGTTCTCCTTTCGGAAGGAGACGCCAGTCGGCAAACTCCTTCTCTGTGCTGTCCAGTGGACACCCCACAGACCTTAGGAGACGCAATCTCTCTCGGTTTTCAGGAGATATGGTTTGATCGCTCGAACAAACGCCCAAACTCTGGACGCCGCTGCCCTCCGAGTGGCACTGCAGGGTGCCATCCCGTCGCAACTTTCAGACAGCCGCCGTCTCCAGCTCGCGCTCGCTGCCGTACCGCGTCTTCACATAATCGTCCAGGATTTTCTGGAAATCCTGCACAATCGTGTCGCCCCGCAGCGTCGTCATCAACCGCCCATCCACATACACCGGAGCCTTCGGCTCCTCAAAGGTTCCCGGCAGCGAAATCCCAATGTTGGCGTGCTTCGACTCGCCCGGCCCATTCACCACGCAGCCCATCACCGCCAGCTTCAGTTCCTCCACACCCGGATAAACCTTCCGCCACTCCGGCATCGATGTCCGCAGATAGTCCTGAATCTGCTGCGCCAGCTCCTGGAAAAACGTGCTCGTCGTCCGTCCGCATCCAGGACACGCCGTCACCTGCGGAGCAAAGCTCCGAATTCCCAGCGACTGTAGAATTTGCTGCGCGCACAATACTTCCTCGGTCCGGCTGCTGCCCGGCTTCGGCGTCAGCGACACCCGAATCGTGTCCCCAATCCCGCTCAGCAGCAGCGGCGCCAGCCCAGCCGTCGAAGCCACAATACCCTTCATGCCCATCCCGGCTTCAGTCAGTCCCAGGTGCAGCGGATAGTCGCACCGTCCCGCCAGCATCTCGTACACGTCGATCAGGTCCCGCACTCCGGAAACCTTCCCGCTGATGATGATCATGTCGTGCCCGAGCCCGTACCGCTCCGCCGCCGCCGCCGAATCCAGAGCGCTGCGGCACATCGCCTCCAGCATCACTTCCCGCGCCGGAGCCGGATTCGCCAGCTTTGAATTTTCATCCATCAGCCGCGTCAGCAACGCCTGATCCAGCGATCCCCAGTTCACGCCGATTCGTACCGGCTTCTGGTTCTCCACCGCGCACTCGATCATCGTCCGGAAATTATCGTCGTCCTTCCGTCCAATCGACACGTTCCCCGGATTGATCCGGTACTTTGCCAGCGTCTGTGCGCACTCCGGATACTTCCTCAGCAGCAAATGGCCGTTGTAGTGGAAGTCTCCAATGATCGGCACATGGATGCCCTGCTTCGCCAGCCCCTCGGCAATCGCCGGCACAGCCTTCGCCGCTTCGTCGTTGTTCACCGTCACGCGGACCAGCTCAGACCCGGCCTGCGCCAGTTCCGCAATCTGCTGAATCGTCGAAGCCGCGTCGGCGGTGTCCGTGTTCGTCATCGACTGCACCACCACCGGCGCTTCCGAACCAACCTTCACGGAACCAATTTTGACGGTGACAGTCTTCCTGCGCTGGATCTCGGGCATGGGGACTCCTCCTGTTCAGTTTACCCAATCATCGGACTCTACCGCAGCCGCCCTGACTGACGCCGCAGCTCGCCCAGCGGATAGAACGTCCCCCGCCAAACCACCCCTCGCCGCGCCAGAGTCACCACCATCGATCGGATCATCGCGTACAGCACCAGCACCGCCGCCACCGGTCCCGTCAGCGCGTACCAGGTGGTCACTCCGCTGAATCGCCGCGACGCCATCCGGTAATGCAGCGCGATCATCAGCCCGGAAACCGCACCCGCCACCCGCAATCCCGCCGCATGACCCGGCCATGGAGCAAACAGATCCGCCAGTGGCAAATAGCAGATCAGCGCCAGCCCCAAACAGGCCGCCAGTAACAGCCCCGGTTGAAAGCTGAAACCTGCAAACAAATTCTTGGTTAAATTCCGGGCCATCCCCACTGCTCCCGGAGCCCAGTGAACCCGAATCTGCTCTCGTCCAAACAAAATCCGCTGCCGAAAGCCGCCGCGTTTCACCTCCACGCCGAGCCGCACATCGTCCAGAACCTGAAAGCGCTGCGCCTCAAATCCGCCGATCGCGCGGTAAACATCCGCGCGGATCAGGTTGAACGCCCCAATTCCGATCGAATCCTTCGCTCGCGGATTCGCAATTTTCCACGGACGCCAGTACAGCAGCGAGAACGCCTGAAAGAACGTCGCCATCATCCGTTCGCCCGGCGTCTTCAGGATCAGCGTCGGCATCAGCACCACGTGATCGGCCTTTGCCAGCTCGGCGTCCGCCAGAACCCTCTCCAGCACATCCGGCTCAAAAACTACATCGGCATCGGTGAAGAGCAACCACGGCGTCGTAGCCTGTCGCGCGGCCAGCGCCATCGCATGAGGCTTGCCCAGCCAGCCTTCCGGAAGCTCCCTCACGTGCATTGCGCTCAGGAATTTCCCCGGCGGCGTCGGCTCCGAGGCAACGCGGGACATGATCGTCCCCGTCTCGTCCGTCGAACGATCATCCACCGCCAGAATCGTCAGCGGAATCGTCTGCGCCAGCAGCGAGCGAAGCGTCGCCTCAATAGCCGTCGATTCATTCCGAGCAGGAATCACCACCGTGAGCTGCGGCTTCCCTTCAGCCCCAGTTTCACCGGTGCTCCCCGTCGCCAGCGGAGCCAGATCCGGCACCCGCGGCAACCCCCGCATCACCGCCAGCCCGCTCAGCGCCCAAAATCCGGCAACCAGTGCGCTCAGAACACTCACCAGTATCCAGGCCCAGGAGTTCAATGCCTCGCTCCCGTCGCTTCCAGATCCGGCAGGTGCGGGGCAAAGCGCGCTCCGCTAAACAGGATCACCCCGGAGAGCGCCAGCGATACCAGCGTCGCTCCCATCCCCACGCGCAAATTGTGTCGATCGGAAATCCACCCAATCAGATGCGGCGACGGGAAATCGCCTAAAAAGTGAATCACAAACAGATTCACTGAGATCGCCGTTGACCGGATCGGTGCCGATACCGAATTCACAATCGCCGTGTTCAGCGGCCCCGTGTTCAGAAAAATGCAGAACTCCGCCAGCCACGCTGCAGGCACCAGAAACCGCAGCGGCCCGAAGAACACCATCACGCCAAAGGGAATCGCCAGCACCGCGCTCCATGCCGATACCAGATATAGCGCCCGATGATTCCGTTTCAGCCACTTCTGTGCGATCCATCCGCCCACCAGCGTCGCCAGCAGACCATCCACCGCCGTGATTTCCCCCACCGTCAGTCCCGCTCCACCCACCGAATAGCCCGCGAAGCGATGAAAAAACGTCGGCAGCCATGTCGAAATTCCCCCCACTGCAAACGTCCACATCGCCATCCCCAGCGTCGCCGTCCAGAACGCCGGATTCGCAAACAGCCCCCAAAAGCTAGCCCTTTCATGGGTGGCCCGAACCGTATCCGCGCTGCCCCTCTCCGGCTCCCGCACGAAAAGCCAGAAGGCAATCGCAATCAGCACTCCCGGCGCAGCCGCAATATAAAACGGCATCCGCCATCCGAAATGCTGTCCCAGTTCCCCTCCCAGCACATAACCGAGGGCCCCGCCCACCGGAATCGTCAGATAGAAAATCGTCAGCACCCGGTTCCGCTCTTCCTCGGGATAGAAGTCCGCCAGCATGGCCGGAGCGAAAATAGAGAACGTTGCCTCGCCGATCCCCACCGCCGCATGGCGCAGCAGCAGCGTGTCGTAGCTATGGACCTCCGCGGTCAGCAGTGTCGCGGCGCTCCACAGCAGCGCCCCGGCAATAATCAGAGGCTTCCGCGGCAGCCGGTCCCCCAGCCACCCTGTCAGTGGAGCAATCAGCATATAGGTCAGGAAGAACGCCGACGTCAGCGTTCCCACCTGCGCGTCATTGATGTGGAAGTCCCGTTCGATAATCGGCTGCACACCCGGCAGCACATACCGATCGATAAAGTTAAACAGGTTCAGCGCTGTCAGCAGAAATAGGGCAATTCCTGCTGTGCGCATCGTGCTGCGGCTGGGCAAAATGCCGGATCCTGTTCTGGCTGCCATCGGGATGCA
>JAJZJJ010000417.1:0-3535 GCA_021810175.1 Acidobacteriota bacterium
ATACTGTAGCGAGGGGTACAATTCCTTTCACCCAAGGCGTTCACCCCAATGCAATGTCAAGCCCCGTACGCGACAACCCTCTGCGAATTCATCAACTTACATTTGCAGTTAATTTCCGTGTCTTCGACCACAATAAAAACATGGCCGCTTCCACGCGCCTGCCCAAGGAGAACACGAGCATGACCGAGCCAATCCAGCCTGCTTTATCTCAACACCCCACTCCTCAGGTCGCCCAGGGTGCGCTCCGCGACTCCAGGCTGACGGGCCCCTTGAACGCATACCCACCCCCCCTCAAAATATTTTTCTTTTCCACAGATTTTTTGCAGGTAATTTTGTTTCCCGTAAAACACGCGGATTGGCGGCACCACAGTTCCCGCACTGCGATACGCATGTTCTTCCTCGCCAGCCTTGCAACCCGTAGTGGAAGGCCGGCGCGGCCCACACCGGCTCCGCGCTCAAAGCGCCTGGGTGCGCCAGATCCGGATTTCCGCACCTGGGACTGTGGGACGGGCAATCGCCTGCTACAGAATCATCTGCTCAGAGACCAGGAGACCGGAGCAATGTTCGCCAACCCGGCTCAGGCGCGGATGCCGTTGCCGCTTCTCTTCGCCGGCTGCCGCCTTCCGATTTCCTTTTTGGCGTACATCGTGCCGCGGCAAGCACGTGCGCCGCAGTTGCACAGCGCCTCATCGTCCCCGCCGTCGTAGAGGCAGTAGTCATAGGTGATCTCTTCGCCCGCTACGATGTTGCGGATAGCCGTGATCCAGATGCGCCCGTCTTCTTCGCTGGTCTCGCAATTCGGATCGCAGCTATGGTTGATGAACATCGCCAGACCGTGCCCGTCGATGACCATCGAGCCGTCGCCCAGTCCAAAAAGATAGGTGACGGGCGAGTCCTGATAGCGGACGTCGGCCTCGTCTTTGCTCAACCGGTGGCCTGTGTATTCGGCCACGCGCATACCCTTGCGGATCGCGGTGGTTGTGTAGCAGCCTGCGGCATGTATGCCGGACGAACGAATAATAAGTCCCATGAAAGTATGTGGCGCTTCCCGTGAGCGCGGGTGATTTTTCACGCTCCCCGAAGCATCGTAACATTAGTAAAGGAGATGGCAGTAGCCGAGATGAAGATTGGCTTCACGGTCGCGCTGGCTTTGGCCGCATGCATGGCGTGCCCGCGCATCCATGCGGAAGCACCCGCCGCCAGCCAGCCTTCCTCATCCAGCCAGAACAGCTCCAGCCAGAACAAGTCCAATCAAAGCAAGTCCGGCCAGAACAAGCCAGTCGCTGCGCCCCAGCCGTCCGCCACCCAATCGCAGGCAGAGGGCAATCCCTTCCCTGGCAATACCAGTTCGGTTCCCATTCTGCCCTCCGGACCGAACGCCAGTCTGGGAGGCGGCTACGCGCCCACATACGCTCCGCCGCCGGCATTTCCCTCCAAAGACCAGGATCCGGTGCTCAGCCCGGACCAATCCCCTCCGGGCAGCGGCCAGCAAACGGGCTGGAGTTCCAGCCTCACCGGACTGACCGACATTCTGCCGCCCCCCGATAACGGTCCGCATGGCAAGGGCCATGGTGCGGGATATGGTCAGCTGCCCCACCCAAGCGCAAAGCAGGACGTCAGCGTGGGAAACTTCTACCTCAGCACCGGGGACTGGAAGGGAGCAATGTCGCGCTTCGAATCGGCGCTGGTGCTTGATCCGCAAAATTCGGACGTCTATTGGGGACTGGCCGTATGTTACCGCCATCTGGGTAAGTATGCCGAGGCACGCGCGAATTATCTCAAGGTGCTCGAATACACCTCCGACACGCGCCAGTACAAGAAGGCGGCGAAGGCGCTCCGCGATCCCCAGATTGCCAATGCAAAGCCGTAGCCCGGCTTCAGTGCAGGCCAGTCCAGCGCAGATAAGCTGCGATGATCGGCTTTCCCCATAAGCCGCTGACGATGCCTCCCACGCACAAAAACGTGCCCAGCGGCAGCTTGGTAAGCGCCCATTCCTTCGCGTCCTTGCGCGCGGACGAAAAGGCCAGAATGCCGAGCGCCACCAGCGCGCCCAGAAACACGCCGAGACCGAAGGCCACCAGCGCGCCCGAAAAGCCCAGCCAGGCCGCCAGCAGCGCCATCAGCTTGGCGTCGCCCAACCCTATTCCCTCATGGCGCCTGATCAGCCAGTAAACCCAGCGTATGAATAGAATCAAGCCACCCGCCGCCGCAATGGCGACCAGAGAAGCGACTGCCGCGTGCGCTGAGGTAGCGTGCAATGAGCTGGACGGCAGCGATTGACGCGAGAGCCAGGATGCCAGAACCGAATAGACAAAGCCCAGGGCAATTCCCGGCCATGTGAGCCGGTCCGGCAGCCAGAACTGCTCGGCGTCCAGCACCGCAAGCGCCACCAGCAGCCAATAGAGGATCATCCCGCCAAGCATCGCCGTCAAACCGGCATAGACTTCTACGGCGGATGCGCTCGGTTGCAGAAGCTGGCCTGTAAACGGCCACGCGCAGGCCGCCCACAGCGTGCCCACCGCCAGTTCCACCAGCGGATACCGCCAGCCGATCCGTGCGCCGCAACCGCGGCAACGGCCCCGCAGCGCCAGCCAGCTTGCCAGCGGCACGTTCTCCCACCAGGCGAGCGTGTGCACGCAGCTTCGGCAGTGCGAGCGCGGAGCCACCACGCTTTCACCCGCCGGCCAGCGGCTGAGGCACACGTTCAGAAAGCTGCCGAATGCCAGCCCAGCAAGCGCCGCAAATCCTGTTCCCAGAATGCGAAGCATGGAGACTTTGAGTATACGGTTCGTCAGGCGCGGCGGCCATCTCTCGCACTCCTGCCCGGAGCAATCGGGGTAGACTGGAAGTACATGGACCTTCCGGCTGAAAGCACTACCGCACAGGTGCCCGCCAGGACCCAAGTCACCGATCCGGCGCGGGCGGCGGAGTTGTTTCGGGAGTCGGTAGCCATCATGGCGCGGCTCCGCGCCCCCGACGGCTGCCCCTGGGACCGCGAGCAATCCTTCGATTCCATCCGCAAATACACGCTGGAAGAGGCCTACGAGGTTTTTGACGCCATCGAGCGGCGCGACTGGCCCCACCTCACCGAGGAACTGGGCGATCTGCTGCTCCAGGTGCTCTTTTACGCGGAGATGGCGGCAAACGACGGCCATTTCACCATCGCCGATGTGCTCGACCATCTGAACCGCAAGCTGGTGCGGCGCCATCCGCACGTCTTTGGCGAAGAGGCTTCACGCGCCGCGGGCAACCGCGCCGATGTGGATGCGGATGTAGAGGGCTCCTCAGCGGCCGTCCTGCGCAATTGGGACCAGATCAAGGCCGCCGAAAAGCGCGGCAAGGCGACGCCAGCGCCCGATCAGCCCCACTCCCGGCTCAATGCCGTGCCGCGTGCCCTACCCGCCCTGGCCGAAGCCGCCAAGCTTGGCGCGCAGGCGCGCAAGAGCGGTTTCGACTGGACCGAATGGCGCGATCTCCTGCCCAAGCTCGCTGAAGAGACAGCCGAACTGGAAGCCGAAGCCGCCTTCCTCGATCC
>JAJZJJ010000417.1:3545-4010 GCA_021810175.1 Acidobacteriota bacterium
CGCCCACAAGCCGGCCATTGAAGCCGAACTCGGCGACCTGCTGTTCACCGTCGTCAACCTAGGCCGCCACCTGGGGGTCGATGCCGAAATGGCTCTGCGCGGCTGCAACCGCCGGTTTCGCGACCGCTTCCAGCAAATGGAGGCCGAAGCCCCTCGGCCGCTCGAAGAACTTTCGCCTCCGGAACTGGAATCGCTCTGGGAGCAGGCCAAGCGTAAGCTCGGCGCCCCCTCGCCGGGCACCGCCTCCGAGGCACGCCTGTGATCGAAATTCGCTCCTGTGCGGGGTTCGAGGAGCTTGATGCCTGCGTTCGGCTCCAGATCGAGACCTGGGGCTACGATGAAACCGATGTGATTCCGCGCAAAGCCTTTCGCGTAGCGCAAAAGATCGGCGGCCAGGTGCTGGGGGCCTTTGACACCGCAATTTCTGGTCTTCCGCAATCGCTGGTGGGATTCGCAATGTCGCTG
>JAJZJJ010000418.1 GCA_021810175.1 Acidobacteriota bacterium
TGGCGGATATAGGAGAGCACCTTGCGATTGGAGGAGTCGAGAAAGCGCAGCGAGCCGCGGCCGAAGACCTGGAAGAGCTTGCGCAGCGCAATCATATTGCGCATCCAGTGCAGCAGCGAAGAAGGATCGTTCTGCTGCGCCTCGACGTTGATGGCTTCGTAGCCCCACACGGGGTCCATGATGACGGGGCTGTAGAGCCTGGCTGGGTTGGAGCGCGAGAAGCCGGCATTGCGGTCGGCGGACCACTGCATGGGGGTGCGGACGCCGTTGCGGTCGCCGAGGTAGATGTTGTCGCCCATGCCGATCTCGTCGCCGTAGTAGAGGATCGGGGTGCCGGGAAAAGAGAACAGGATACTGTTGAGCAACTCGATGCGGCGGCGGTTATTGTCCAGCAGCGGGGCCAGGCGGCGGCGAATGCCGATGTTGATCCGCATGCGAGGATCGGCGCTGTAGGCCAGGTACATGTAATCGCGCTCGTCATCGCTGACCATTTCGAGAGTCAGCTCGTCGTGATTGCGCAGGAAAAGGCCCCACTGGCAGTTTTCCGGGATGTCCGGCGTCTGCGCCATGATGTCGGTAATGGGGAGACGATCTTCCTGTCGCAGGGCCATGTACAGGCGCGGCATGAGCGGGAAGTGGAAGGCCATGTGGCACTCGTCGCCATCGCCGAAGTACGGCCGCACATCGGTGGGCCACTGATTGGCTTCGGCCAGCACCATGCGTCCGGCGTAGGTCTCGTCGATGGCTGCCCGTATTTTCTTAATGACCTCATGGGTTTCGGGCAGATTTTCGCAGTTGGTGCCGTCGCGCTCCACCAGATAGGGAATGGCATCGATGCGGAGCGCGTCCACGCCCATATCGAGCCAATAGCGCATGACGTCCAGCACTTCCTGGAGCACGGCGGGATTGTCGTAGTTGAGATCGGGCTGGTGCGAGAAGAAGCGATGCCAGTAATAGGCCTTGGCCACCGGATCCCAGGTCCAGTTCGACTTTTCCGTATCGGTGAAGATGATGCGCGCGTCCCTGAACTTCTGGTCGGTGTCGCTCCAGACGTAGAAGTCGCGCTCCGAAGATCCATGGGGAGCCTCGCGCGCGCGCTGGAACCAGGGATGCTGGTCAGAACTGTGATTGATGACCAGCTCGATCATGACCTGCAGACCGCGCTCGTGGGCGGCGTCCAGAAAGCGCCGGAAATCTTCCAGTGTCCCGTAGCTGGGGTGGACGCTGCGGTAGTCGGAGATGTCGTATCCGTCATCGCGCAGGGGCGAGGGGAAGAAGGGCAGGAGCCAGAGGCAGGTGACGCCGAGATCCTGGAGATAGTCCAGCTTTTGCATCAGGCCGGGAAAGTCGCCGATGCCATCGTTGTTGCTGTCGCAGAAAGCGCGGACATGCACCTCATAGATGATGGCGTCTTTGTACCAGAGCGAATCTGTAGCGCTCCCGGGTTTGCGTACGATCGTCTGGGGGTCGGGCATCGGGCTCAGGTCCTCACTGGTAATAGTCGAAGTCCTTTTCCGACCGTACCCGTCGCAGGACCCGAAAGATATGGGCCGGAATTTTTTCCGGTGAAAGCTCAACGTAGTTGCGCTCGCCCTGCCACAGGTAGCGAACCCCGGTCAGCAGATCCAGCACCTGGAAGCTCTCGCCCGGATCCAGTCCGAGATGCGACAGGTCCAGTTGGAGCCAGCCCGACTGCGTGTGGAAGGCATCGAGGTTGACGACGGTCAGCACGCGGCTGGACTGGTCAGGAGTCGTTTTGCTGTAGGCGATCAGGTAGGGATTGTCCGTGGGGTGGAAGAAGAGATCGTGACTGGCATGGAATGCCGGGTTTTCGCGCCGCGCATGGTTGACAGCCGCGATGGTGTCAGCGATGGAATGGGGCGCAGCGAGATTCCAGTCGCGTATCTCGTACTTCTCCGAGTCTCGGTATTCCTCGCTGCCCGGCTTCATCGGTTCATTTTCACCCAGTTCGTAGGCCGGTCCATAGATGCCATAGCTCGGTCCGAGGGTCGCGGCCAGCACCAGGCGACTCAGGAAGGCCGGACGCCCGCCGATCTGGAGGGTTTCCGAGAGGATATCGGGAGTATTCGGCCACAAACTGGGCCGCAGATATTCGCGGACCCGGCTGTGCGTGAGGTCGGTGAGGTAATCCGTCAGTTCCTCTTTTGTGTTGCGCCAGGTGAAATAGGTGTACGACTGGGTGAAACCAACCTTGGCGAGGCGCTGCATCACGCGCGGCCTGGTAAAGGCCTCCGAGAGGAAGAGCGCGTCCGGGTAATCGCGTTTGATTTCGGCAATCACCCACTCCCAGAAGGGAAAGGCCTTGGTGTGCGGATTGTCCACGCGGAAGATACGGATTCCCTGCTCGATCCAGAAGAGGAAGACATCCAGCAACCCGTCCCACAGGGCGCGCCAGTCGCTGGTTTCAAAATCGAGCGGGTAGATGTCCTGGTATTTCTTGGGCGGGTTTTCGGCGTACTGGATGGTTCCGTCGGCTCGCTTCTTGAACCACTGCGGATGCTCGCTGACCCAGGGATGGTCGGGGGCGCACTGGAAGGCGATGTCCAGCGCCAGCTCGATGCCCTTTCTGCTGGCAGCACGGATGAGACTGCGGAAGTCCTCCAGGGTACCGAGTTCGGGATGGATGGCGGTGTGGCCGCCTTCCTTTGCGCCGATGGCCCAGGGACTGCCGACATCTCCGTCTGTGGCGGCGACGTGGTTGTTTCTTCCCTTGCGGAAGCTCCGGCCGATGGGATGGATCGGCGGCAGGTAGAGGATGTCAAAGCCCAGCCTCTCGACATAATCCAGGCGCGCCTCGCAGTCGCGGAAGGTGCCGTGCTTTCCTGGTTCCGCAGAGGCGGAGCGCGGAAACATCTCGTACCAGGCGGAGTAGCGCGCCTTTTCCCGGTCGACGGTGACACGCAGTTCGCGGTCGTAGCGGCTCTCCATGGCTGGATCGAGATGCTGAGCCATGAGGGCGGACAGCTCCGGATTCAGAGCGGCCTCCTGAGCGGCGTGCAGGTTCTCGGCATTCCGGAGCTGCGCTTCCCAGCGGCGCAACACGTCCGCGTCGTCGCGTCCGCTGCGCTCGGCGGCCTGCTCGATGAGCCTGGCGCCATTCAGGAGGTCGATGCGGATATCCTGCCCGGCGGCGATCTTCTTTTCGAGGTCGCTGCGCCAGGTGTCGAAGTGGTCGATCCAGCCGGCAACGGTATAGAGGTATTCGCCGGGGCGGGCCACGGGGAATTCGCCGCGCCAGCGGTCATTGCCCAGGGGCTGCATGGGCACCTCGGTCCAGCCGGGAATCTCCCGGAAGCGGAAGAGCAGCCGGGCCTGGACGTGGTCGTGGCCATCGGCGAAGACATCGGCTTCGACAACGACGGTATCGCCGACGATGCGCTTGATGGCAAACCGGCCCGCGTCGATCTCCGGGTCGACGCTCTCAATGACAACGCGCTTTCTTCCGTCCGCAGGTTTCTGCACGATTGCACTCATTCGAAACGTCAATGAGACTACGCAGGCGAAGATGCCGATTCGCGCCCGCACGTTGGATATGGATTATACGAAGCGGGCGCGTCGATTCCATACCGCGCGGCGGCGAGCGTGATATTTTTTCGCGGGACTCTATGCTTCCGGCAGAATACTGGAATCTTCAGGAGCTCGCAGGCGCACCAGCCGGTCGACCGTGTAGGGAGCGCGCTGTGTGCCGGCATGATAATGCCGCACCTGCAATTCGCCCAAAAGGCCGATCGCCAGAAGCTGGGTCCCCGCCAGAATCAGCACGCCGGCGATGACAAAGAGCGGGCCGTGCTGGTCCATGACATGCTGCGCAGTGAAGATCTTGAGCGCGAGGAGGAAGGCTGAAACCGCACCGCCCGCCATGATGCTGAGCGCCCCCACCGCGCCGAAGAAGTGCAGCGGCCGGGTCATGTACTTGAGCAGGAAGCGGATGGTGAGCAGATCGAAGAAGACGCGGAAGGTCC
>JAJZJJ010000419.1 GCA_021810175.1 Acidobacteriota bacterium
CCAGTCTTCCCAACAACAGAAAGCGGAGCCCCGAAAGGCTCCGCTTCTTCATCTCTGCTGCTCTCTGATTCTCAGACCCGCGGCAACTTCAAGCCGCCAGCCTTACGCCGCCAGTTTCGCCTGCGCCCGCTGCTCCGCCAGCCTCTTCGCCAGCGCCGGCAGTCCGAACGCAAAACCCGTCACCAGCGTCGTCGACAGCACATCGTTCCCATAGAACGGCAGCCCCGCTAGGTAGCACACCCCCAGCCCCGCCATCGTATGCGGATACAGCGCGCTGCCCGCCCACACGGCAAAATTGCTCGCCACAAAGAACGAAGTCGCCGTCAGCACCGGCGCCGCGATCACCCGCACCGCCGTCACCTTCCGCTTCAGCAGAATCCGTCCCAGCACGATTGCCCCCGCATACCACGCCCACGTCACCAGGTAATCGCTCGTGTGCCAGGCATACCCGTAGAACACCACCGTCAGAAAGTAATCGGTCGCCATCAGCGCCAGCAGCGGCAACGCCATCTCCCGCAGCGGCCGCTTCGCACCGAAATACAGCAGTCCCCCGCCCACCGCGGTAAAGTTCATCCACGGGTGCGGTAACACCCGGCTCACCACAGCCAGCACGATCAGCAGATATGCGCCCATTTTTCTCCGTCCAGCGTCGAATTCGGTCCTGATTTTCAGCCTTGTTCCATTCTGCGGACCCAAACCCCATCGGTCAAGCGCCCTACCGCGTCCGGCTCTGCTCATGCCCCGCCATGAACATCCCCTCGATCTCTCCCCCCGGCCCGACATATACCCATCCCGCCAGCGGCGGATTCCGCCGCTTCCCCAGCCCATATTCGAACCGCAAATCCTGGAACTCCACCGTGTGCCAGTCCGCCTTCGGCCCAAAACTCGCCCCCGGCGCGCGCACCGGCCCCAGATCCTCCGTCAGCGGCCACTTCGACCAGTCCAGATACACCTTCCCCAGATACGACTGCTTCGCCGCCGCCACTGCCGGTGTCACCGCCGTCTTGTAAACCACGTTCTGATAGCTGTCCGTCGTCACCTGGTTCGTCAGCGTGTCCACCTTCGCCGTCTGGTAGTAGTCTTTCGTCTCCATCAACCCGTGCCACACAAACGGATCGGCCATGCTCGGCTCCGCCGCCACCCGCAGCAGCCGCTCGTTCGTGTAATCCCCCACCCGCAGCAGCGCCAGGGCATGCAGATGCTCCGCGTTCCGCACCCCCCACCACATCACCACAAAAAACAGCGCCGCAATCGCAAATCCCCGCCCCCGGAACACCTGCTTCCGCGCCCCGATCTCCCGATCCGCCAGCCCCAGAATCCACGGCACCACCAGCGCCAGCAGCAGCGCCAGAAACATCCATGGATCGAAAATGAACACGATGCTCCACGCATGCCACCGCGCATTAAACGGCAAAAACGGTCGCAGTCCGTAGTTGTTCGTGTAGTCCAGCAGCAGATGGCTCAGGTCCGCGATCGTCGCAAATAGCCAGATCAGCCCCCACCGCGGCGCAATCGGCGGGCTCTTCCGCCGCAGCCGGTGGATCACCCACACCACTCCCGTCACCAGCAGCGCCATCGCCGGCGCCGCAATCAGCGTGTGCGTGATCCCCCGATGGTGCTGCAGCTCCGCCACCGGTCCGCGCAGCCCCCAGAACATATCCAGGTCCGGAGCCTCTGCCGCCAGCGTCATCGCCAGCGTCGCATACGCCGTCTTCCGGTTAAACCCCGAGCGCCCAAGGCACGCCCCGGTCATAAAGTGCGTTACAGGTTCCATGCGTGCGTCTCTTGATCTACTCTCGGGACCTTACCTGCACCACCCATCTCCGCGCAACCATCCGCCCGCAAACCCTGCCCGCGCTCCGGCCCAAAAAGCAAACGCCGCGGCATTCCGCCGCGGCGCTCACCCACTTCCCACCGTCCGAACTAAACCAGCTTCGCGTCCAGCGTGATCTGCGTGTTGCCCTTGAACAGCCGCGAGATCGGGCAGCCGTTCTTCGCATTCTGCGCCGCGGTCTCAAAGCTCTCCGCCGTCGCGCCCGGCACCTTCGCCCGCGTCGTCAGGTGGATCGCCGTAATCGTGAAGCCCTCGTCCGTCTTCTCGAATTTCGCCTCCGCCGTCGTCTCCAGCGACTCCGGCGTCAGGTTGGCATTCCCCAGCTGCGCGCTCAGCGCCATCGTGAAGCATCCCGCGTGCGCTGCCGCGATCAGCTCCTCCGGATTCGTCCCGACTCCGTTCTCAAAACGCGTTCCAAACGAATACTGCGTATCCTTCAGCACTCCGCTCTGGCTGGAAATCGTCCCCTTGCCATCCTTCAGCCCTCCGCGCCAAACGGCGCTCGCCGTGCGTTGCATAGCTTTCTCCTTCGTAGATTTTGAGGTTTGCCAACTCTTGATCCCCTGTGTGGCCTTCCGGGGAAACATTCCGGAGTGGATCTTTCCGGACCGGTCAATCCATTCGATGCCACCGGCCTGGCCGCAGCCGCCCGTCCTCGCCCGCCTGCTTCTGCGGACACGGAGCCGCGATAACCGGCGCCCCAACCATAATATGCGATCTCTTTCCGGATTTCTTCCTGCGCCGCCCCAGCCTTCACTCCGCCAGCCGCTCCAGCGCCCGCGGCTCCAGCACCGTCAGCGATGCCCCCTGCAGCCGAATCAGCCGGTCCCGCCTCAGCCGCCCCAGCACCCGCGTCACCGTCTCCCGCGATGTCGCCGCCATCGACGCTATCTCCTCGTGCGTCAGCGGCAAATTGCACTGCCTCTGTCCGCCCGTCTCCCGGCCCTCTTCGCGCGTCCAGTCCAGCAGCAGGTTCGCCACCCGCGCCGAAGCCGACGACGGCAGCGCCACCCGCCGCATCTCCGTCAGCGCCGCGATGTACTCGTTGCAGATCAGCTTCGCCGCCCGCAGCGCCGCCTCGCGATTCCCGTCCAGAAACGCCACAAACTGCTCCCGCTGGATCGCCCGCACCCGGCACGCCTCAATCGCCTCCGCCGTCACCTCGTGCGGATGGCCTGACAGCGCCGCCGTCAGCCCCAGCACCTGGCCCGCGCTCGCCACCTTCAGAATCAGCGTCCGCCCCGACTCATTCGCCGTCCACAGCTTCACCCGGCCCGCGCACAGCACATACACCGACTCGCAGCGGTATCCCTCCCGATAAATCGTCGCCCCGCGGTCGTACCGCACCGCCGTCCCAAGACTCTCCAGCTTCCTCAGCTCCTCCGCATCCATGCTGCAGAAGAGATACTTGTTCCGATCCGCGCACTCCGCACACCGCTCATTCCGTGCCATGGGTCGTCTCCTGGGGACTTCCACCCGGAAACACTGCAATGCCCATGCCAAATCAAAGCCCCTGAATGCCCCTTACCCGCCCCTCTTTCCCCGTCCGCCGCCAGCTTTTTGTACAAACCCGTCCAAATTGTGAGCCTCGTCACACCCCAGCCCCATCCCACTCTCGCCCACCCCGCCATCGCCTCCGTTATCATGGGACTTCGCTCACCATGTCATCCTTCCTCATTGGCGTAGACCTCGGAGGCACCAACCTCCGCATTGCCGCGGTCACTCCCGACGGCGCTCGCATCGGCTCCATCGGCCTGCCCACCCGCCTTGCCGACGGCCCCCACGCCGTCCTCGACGACATGGCCTCCGCCATCCTCAGCCTCATCGAGGCTCATTCCGCGGATCGTCAGCTCCTCGGCATCGGCATCGGCAGCCCCGGCCCGCTGGAGCTGCCCCTCGGCGTCCTGCACCATCCGCCCAACCTCATCGGCTTCGATGGCCTCAATCTCCGCACGGAAATGGAGCGCCGCCTCGGACGCCCCGTTCACGTCGACTGCGACGCCAACCTCGCCGCCTACGGAGAAGCCATCCTCGGCGCCGGCCGCGCCTTCTCCTCGAACTCGCTCCTCATGCTCACCCTCGGCACCGGAGTCGGCTGCGGCATCATCCTCGAAGGTCGCATCTGGCACGGCATGCAGGGC
>JAJZJJ010000420.1 GCA_021810175.1 Acidobacteriota bacterium
CGTAGACGGCCCTGGTGGTTGCGCCTCCGCTCTGGCCATTGACCGGGACATCGAAGAGAGCACCCATTCCGAGGACACCGAAGGGGCGGAAGTCGGCGAGGCCGATGGAGGGAATCCAGTCGGCAGTGACCTCGTGGGCGTTGGCCTGAATCGAGTCCGGCGATTGCAGCTGACAGGGGATCAGTCCTGCTGGACAGGCAGCGGGCGTCATGGCCGAGCTGTAGGTCTGATTGGCCCGATTGAAGGAATAGGTGGCTTCAAATCCCAGAATTGGGTTGGAAATATATCGCAACTCCAGCATTCCACCGGCAGAGTTGGAAGGGCTTTGGATGGTGCCGTGTCCCGTGGTGGTTCCGCTGAACGCCCCGTAAGCACTGAGAGCAATGCTTGTCTGGGCGCTGGCAGAGGCCGCAAGGAAGAAGGTAAGGAAAACGGGCGAGAGGAGAGAGGAAAGGCGGGTCTTGCGCATAAATCCTCCTGAATCCGTTGCACTGCGTTTGACGCGGGAGGATGGCTTCAGGTTGCCTTTGGCGGACGCAAGGCCGCGGATCGGGAACTCTGGCCGCAGAGATTGCCGCTGCAAAGGGCTGCGCTCTTCGATAGTCTGGTGTCATCTTGAAATCGACGATTCGCACCATTCCTGTGAAAACTGCTTCGGCGGATTATCCCGTTTATGTGGGACGCGGGCTGTTCGCTCAGATTCCGCGCCGCATCGGCTCTGGGAAATCGGCACGCCGCGTTTTTGTGCTGACCTCGCCGGAGATATGGTCGCTGTGGGGACGGCAGTTCATGGCCGCATTTCCGAAGGCGTCGCAGCCGACGGTGCTGTTTTTGCCGGCAGGCGAGCGCTACAAGCGGCTGGCGCAGGTGGAGCGGCTGGCGGACGAAATGGCCGGCGCCAAAGCCGACCGCTCTTCCCTGCTGATTGCCTTTGGCGGCGGGATCGTGGGCGATATGGGAGGCTTTCTGGCGGCGATCTACATGCGTGGGATTGAGTATGTTCAGGTTCCGACGACGCTGCTGGCGCAGGTGGACTCTTCGGTGGGCGGAAAGACGGGTGCGAATCTTGCTTCGGGCAAGAACCTGATCGGCAGCTTCCACCATCCAGCCGCGGTGTTTGCCGACATCGACGTGCTGCAAACGCTGCCGGATCGCGAACTGCGGGCAGGCCTTCAGGAGAGCGTGAAGGCGGGAATCATCCGCGATGCGGCGCTGTTCCGCTTTATGGAGAAGAATGCGGAAGCCATTCTGGCGCGGGATGCGGCGGCGCTGGAGCGGGTGATCGCCGCGTCGATCCGCATGAAGGCGGGCGTGGTGGGCATCGACGAGCGCGAATCCGGGCTGCGGATGATCCTGAATCTGGGGCATACGATCGGCCACGCCATTGAGGCGGCGACGGGCTACCGGCAGCTGCTGCACGGCGAGGCGGTGGGTTGGGGAATGCTGGCGGCTCTGCGAATTGCCGGCGCACGAGGAACGGTTTCGAGCCAGCAGATGGAACGCATGGAGAAGACGATCCTTGCCTACGGGCCGCTGCCGCCGTTCCGGGCCACGGCGCAAAGGCTGCTGGACGCCGCCGGACGCGACAAGAAAAACCGCGCCGGAACCAGACGGTTCATCCTGCCTCGGGGCATCGGCGATGCGGTCGTGGTGGAGGATGTGACCGATGCGGAGATGGAGACGGCGGCCGGTTGGGTGCTGGATCTGGCACGCCGCTGACGGACGGGATGAGGGCCAGTCCGGCCCCCTGGAGATTCAGTCGATGGCAGCACCGATCTGATGGCGCAGATCGGCGCCGCGCACCCAGAAGATGACGTCGGTGGCGATATTGGTGGCGTGGTCGGCGATGCGTTCCAGGTTGCGCGAGATGAGGATGGCAGGCAGAGCCTGATCGGCGGCCTCCGGATGATTCTGAATGAGCCGGGTGAGGTCGGAGATGTTGACGCGGTTCATGCGGTCGATGTCGTCGTCCATATCGCGGACGCTTTCGGCGAGGAGGGCATCGCCGTCGAGGAGCGACTGTACGGCGGTGCGGATCATGCGGACGGCGAAATCGCCCATGCCGGCGATGTCGGCAGGGAGGTCGATGGCGTCCTCTTCGAGCTTGTCGAGGGCGCGGACGGCGATGCTGACAGCCATATCGCCGATGCGCTCGAGGTCGCCGTTGATCTTGATGACGGCGAGGATGAAGCGCAGGTCGATGGCCATGGGCTGCTCGCGAGAGAGCAGTTCATAGGCCATGTCATCCACTTCGCGCTGGGCGCTGTTGATGGCGGTTTCATTGTCGCGGACGTACTGACACAGACTCGGATCGCGCTGCAGCCACGCATCCACAGCGGCCTCCACGGCCTGCTGGGCGAGGGCAGCCATGGCCAGCAATTTGTCTTTGAGCGCAGCCAGCTGCTGATGAAAGTGGATCCGAGGCATGGAGCCCTCCTGCGAGTTTCCCGCGATGTGAGATGCAAACCCGTCGGTTAGACAGGCCAATTTCTGTATTGTGCATCGCGGAGGATCAAAACTCTGCAAAATGTGCAGACGAATTCCGTTACTCCGGTGAGTCCGGAATCCGCCTGCGCATTCGACTGCTATTGGGGAAAGAGGTTATCCGGCGAGCTGACGCTCGGCCTCCTGGGCGGCTTCGTAAATCTGGTCGAAGGATTCGACGGCATAGAGCACTTTCTGCTCCTCGGAAACGAGGAACTGCTGCTCCATGACCTGCTGGAGGTCGAAGTCGCGAATCAGAGGGCGGCCTTCGATGACGTGGGTGCTTTCGCCGTGCGAGGAGATGAGGCCGCTGCCGTAGAGCTTGATTTTGCCGCCCTGGCGGATCACGCCAAACTCCACGGTGAACCAGAAAAGGCGGCCCATCTTCTCCAGCTTTTCCTTATCGTGCATGAGGGCGGCGCAGACGCGGCCGTACTGCTGGAGGAAGTCGGCGAAGACGGGGTGGGCGTGCATGGGCACGTGTCCAAAGACGTCGTGGAAGATGTCCGGCTCGGGGGTGTATTCCATGGACTCGCGGCCGCGGATGTAGGTGGTGGTGGGAAACTGTCGCGCGGCCAGCATTTCAAAGAAGGCATCGGGGGGCAGGAAGCCGCTCACGGGAGTGGCGTTCCATCCGGTGCGGGGAGCCAGGCGGCGATTGACGTCGGCGAGGTCGGGAATGGTGTCTTCGCGGAGGCCGATCTGATGGAAGCCGTCCAGATACTCCTGGGCGGCGTGTTCGCGGAGCTGCGGCATGCGGCGGCGGACGAGCTCCGCCCAGATGGCGTGCTGTTCGAGGGTATAGGCGCGCCAGTCCTGCTGGATGAGATAGGGCTGAGCGACCGAAACTCCCGCGGAGGGGACATGCATGCCGGGCGCGGAGGGTGTGACTGGGTTCATCGGGAACACCTCTGGCAAAACGTATGAGAATTTCACCCGGTGTGCAGGAATGTCAATGGCGAGGCGGAGCTGCAGGAGGGGACGTTGCAGGAGAAGGATTTCCGGGAAGGGCGGCAGCTACTTTCGCTTTTTCACCTTCACCGCGCGCGGCTGCACGGGCGGCAGATTGTAGACCTCGATCGCACCGTGGCGCATGATGGCAAAGCGGCGGCCGTCGGGAGAAAGAGCGGCATTCTGGCCGGCGGTCAGGACGGGAGTGGCATTGCGAACGAGGACCAGGTGGCCGGTGTCGGTGTCATAGACGCCCACGACCTGGGCGGCGATGTCCTGCGAGTCGAGGGCGTCGAAGGCGCTGACGGGCCGGTTCACCTCCAGCGACTCGTAGGCGAAGCGGCTGCCGTTTTCCGCATAGGTGAACCAGCCCCAGACGTACTTATTGGCCCACTGGTTCTGCCAGAGCCGGCTGCCATCGGCGGTGGAAACGGCAACCACAGTGCGTGTATCTCCGGTGTTGTAGCAGCCCATGATGAGGGCGGCCGTGGCGCTGAGGGGTTGCAGGTCCGGCTGACAGGTTGACTTCATCGCAGCAA
>JAJZJJ010000421.1 GCA_021810175.1 Acidobacteriota bacterium
CAACATCAAGGCCACTGCCCGGGGCGTTCGCGTCCGCTATCCCGCGGGCGTCACCTCCATGGTCGACGCCAACATGCAGCTCCAGGGGGGCCTGCAGAGTCTCTTGCTCAGCGGCTCCGTCCAGGTCACGCACTTCGCCGTCAACTCAACCCTCAACCTCGTCTCACTCGTCAACACTTCATCCGCCGTCTCGCTGCCGCCCAATCCAAAGGCCTTTGCCAATCACATCCGCCTCGACATCCATGTCACGTCCTCGCCTTCGATGGACTTCCAGAACTCCTTCGCCAAGCTCGCCGGTACGGTGAACCTGCACATCGGCGGCACTCTCGCGCAACCCTCCGTACTCGGCCAGATCAACATCACCGAAGGCCAGGCCACTCTCGCCGGAACCACCTACCAGCTCCAGCGTGGCGTCATTTACTTCAACAACCCCATCCGCATCGAGCCCACCATCGACCTCGATGCCACCACCCATGTCGAAAACTACGACATCACCATCGGCCTCCACGGCACGCCCAACAAGTTCCGGCCCGTCTTCCGCTCCAGTCCGCCGCTCTCCGAGCAGGACATCTTTTCCCTGCTGGCGCTTGGCCGCACCCAGGAGGAGCAGCAGATCTACGCTCAGCAGCAAAGCCAGGCCGGGGTCAGTTCCGCCGACGCCCTCCTCGGCTCGGCCATCAATGCCACCGTCAGCAACCGCATTCAGAAGCTCTTCGGCGGCGGCAGCGTCAAAATCGACCCCACCTACGTCAGCACCACCGGAAACGCCACCGCCCGCCTCACCGTCCAGCAGCAAATCTCGAAGTCCCTCACCCTCACCTATGCCACCAACGTCAATTCCTCCGCCGAGCAGCTCATCCAGGGAAAATGGGATCTTACGCCCAACCTCTCCGTGCTCGCCGTTCGCGATGAAACCGGCGTCTTCAGCCTCGTATTCACCATCCGCAGGCGTTACAAATAGGCTCCGGAGGATGTACCCTCATCAAAACCG
This sequence comes from Acidobacteriota bacterium, assembly GCA_021810175.1. Next base: position 992 of record JAJZJJ010000421.1, read on the forward strand.
GCTACGGCGTTTTCGGCTGACGCCTCTGCTACCGGACCGAAAATCGAATATTTTCGTACTGAATCGCATCTAATCGAGTGAAAGTACGGGGAGATTAATAATGAAATTCAAGCTCTTTGCTTCATCTGTTTGTCTCGCCGCGTTCTTGCTCGTTCCCGTCCCGGGACTCCACGCCCAAGCCAACGATGCGCTGTTACAGTCCCATGCGAAGCGGGTTCTACGCGGCGGGCGATTCAAAAATATTCACGTTTCCGTCCAGAATGGCACTGTCATGCTCAACGGCACGGTGAAGTATTTCTCTGACAAGGTGGATGCGCAGAAGAAAGTCAAAAAGGTTGACCCCAAAGCCGCAATCGAAAACAACGTCCAGGTCAACGGCCGTAACATCCCCGATGATGTCCTCGAGCAGAAGCTCACCCGGGCCATCAACTACTCCCGTGTCGGCTACGGCACAACGGCCTTCGACGCCATCGCTGTGCAGGTTGTCGGCAACGGCGTTGTCAGGCTCGGCGGATACGCCTACTGGCCCATCGACGCCAACACTGCTTTCGATATCGCGGCAAGCACTCCTGGCGTCAAAGACGTCATCAACCAGATCCACATCGATCCGCCTTCGCCGCTGGATGACCGCATCCGCCGTATGGAATACCGGGCCATCTATGGCTACCCGCAGTTGAATCAGTATGCACTCAACCCGGTCAAACCCATCCGCATCCAGGTCGACAACGGCCATGTGACCCTTTACGGTGCAGTCGATAGCCAATCCGATAAGGAAGTCGCCGGCCTTCAGGCTAAAGGCGTTCCCGGGGTCTTCAGCGTCACCAACGACCTTCAGGTTGCCGGACAGGAACATTAGAGGTAGCCCGAAGCCCTAACTCCCTGCGCGGCTTTTCCATCAAGAAAAGCCGCACCCGCAATACCTCGACACGGTATAGCAACCGTGAATTCGCTTTAAACTCAATCCAACCCTGCGGCGGAGCACCCACTCCGCCGCATACTCTTCGATAAACTAAACATCATGAGCTTCTTCCGCAGCGTGGGCACCACGCTCGAAATGATCAAGTGGGAGCATTCCATCTTCGCGCTCCCTTTTGCCCTGGTCGGCGCCATGCTCGCCGCTCATGGCCTGCCCACCATTTCCCAACTGCTCTGGATCATCGCCTGCATGGTCACCGCGCGCTCCGCCGCCATGGCTTTCAATCGCTGGGCCGATGCCGACCTCGACGCAAAGAATCCCCGCACTGCCATCCGCGCTATCCCCGCCGGGCTTCTCACACGCCGCTTCACTGGCGGATTCACCGCCGTCATGGCCATACTCTTCCTTTTCTGCGCAGCGCAGCTCAACCGCCTTACGCTGCTGCTCGCGCCCGTCGTCCTCGTCGTCCTGTTTCTGTACTCCTACACCAAGCGCTTTACCCGCTGGTCGCACCTGGTCCTCGGACTCTCCCTCGGCATCGCCCCAGCCGCCGCCTGGATCGCTGTCCGCGGCTCGCTCGACCCGCGCATTCTCGTCCTCACCCTCGCCGTGCTCTTCTGGGTCGCCGGCTTTGACCTCCTCTACGCCTGCCAGGACGCCGAACACGACCGCGCCCACGGACTCTTCAGCATTCCCTCCAGCTACGGCATCCCTGTGGCTTTTGCCCTGGCCCGCACCATGCATCTGATCATGCTCGGCCTCCTGCTCTGGCTCGTCCAACTCTTCCACCTCGGCGGTTTCGCACTCGCCGGCATCGCCGTCGTCGCCGCGTTGCTCCTCTACGAGCACCTCATCGTTTCCCCGCGCGACCTCCGCCGCCTCAACGCCGCCTTCTTCACCATGAACGGCGTCATCGCCGTCGTCTTCTTCGTCTTTGTCGCCGCCGACCTCCTCATTCGCCATCTGTAATCTCCGCGAATGCGCAGCCGCGGCTTGCGCCCCCGCACGCTTGCCGTATCCTTTCCTCATCAGCCTTTGAGGACATCTGCCATGCCCATCATCGCCATCCAGGGCGAACCCGGTTCCTTCAGTCACGAAGCCACCACGCGCCTCTTCTCTGACGCCACCCTCCTGCCCTGCGCCATCTCGCGCCTCGCCTTCGATGCCCTCGTTTCCGGCAAGGCCGACGCCGCCGTTCTCCCCATCGAAAACAGCCTCGCCGGCGCCGTCCTTGAGCACTACGACCTCCTGCTCCAGCATCCCGTCACCATCGAACGCGAAATGTTCCTCCGCATCGAGCACAATCTCATCGTCTATCCCGGCGCCACCCTCAACCAGATCCGCCGCGTTCTCTCCCACCCCATCGCGCTCGCACAGTGCAACCGCTTCTTCCTCGACCACCCCTCCATCCAGCCCTCCGCCGCCTATGACACCGCAGGCAGCGTCAAGCAACTCGTCTCAGAAAAGAACCCCTCCATCGCCGCCATCGCCCCGGCCCGCGCCGCTTCCGAATACGGCGGCGAAATCCTTCTCCGAAACCTCGAAGACAACCCGCAGAACTACACCCGCTTCTTCGTCGTCCGCCGCCAGGAATCCGCCACTGCTCCCTATTCCCCTGCCGCCGAAGGCATCAACAAGGCCAGCCTCGCCTTCACCCTTCCCAACCAGCCCGGCGCGCTGGTCTCCGCCCTCCAGATCCTCGCCAATCTCGGCGCCAACCTCACCCGCCTCGAATCCAGACCCGTCCTCGGCCAGCCCTGGCATTATGTCTTCTACGCCGACTACGGCTTCTCCAACCCCTCCATCGCCGATCAGGCCCTCGACGGCCTCGCCGCCATCTGCCCCTCAGTAAAAGAGTTGGGCCGCTTTCCCGCGGCGGAATAGCCCTCCGTCCAAATCCGACTCCCCCGTCATGCGCGCCCTCCCGCAAGCCGATGTAAATAACAGGAGCAACCTTTTTAGGGCCCGGAAGCGTATAGCAATCAGGGAGTAGATTTTTCAAGGGCCAGAGAATCCGCGATTTTCCTCCTCGGGTCCACAGGTGAGCTGCAACT
>JAJZJJ010000002.1 GCA_021810175.1 Acidobacteriota bacterium
CGACAATAGGATGAATGGAATTCGTTGATCTCCAGGCGCAGTACCGCCGTCTCCGCCCACGCATCGACGCTCGCATGCAGGCGGTCCTCGACCATGGCCGTTTTATCCTCGGCCCGGAAGTGCAGGAGCTGGAGTCCGCGCTCGCTCACCGCATCGGAGCTCGCCACGCCATTGCCTGCTCCAGCGGAACCGACGCGCTGCTGCTCGGCCTGATGGCGCTCGGCATCGGCCCCGGCGACGAAGTGCTCACGACTCCCTTCACCTTCTTTGCCACGGGCGAAATGATCACGCTGCTCGGCGCCCGGCCCGTCTTCGCCGACATCGACCCGATCACCTACAACCTGGACGCCGCGCACCTGGAATCGGCCATTACGCCGCGCACCAAAGCCATCCTTCCCGTGAGCCTCTACGGTCAGCCGGCGGAGATGGACGCCATCAACGCCATTGCCGCGCGCCACCATCTGCCGGTGCTCGAAGACGCCGCACAGAGTTTCGGCGCTCTGTACCGCAGCCGCCACTCCGGCAATCTGAGCACCCTGGGCTGCACCAGCTTTTTTCCGTCGAAACCGCTGGGCGGCTACGGCGACGGCGGTGCCTGCTTCACCAACGACGATGGCCTCGCCCAGGCGATGCTGGAGTTGCGCAATCATGGACAGTCGGGCCGCTACCTCCATACCCGCATTGGCATCAACGGCCGGCTGGATACGCTGCAGGCGGCTATTCTCCTCGCCAAGCTGGAGATCTTCGACGAAGAAATCACCGCCCGCAACGAGGCGGCCGACCGCTACACGGCTCTCCTGCAGTCGGCTGTGCATACGCCGCAGGTTCTTCCCGGCCGCACCAGCGTGTGGGCTCAATACACGGTCGAGGTGGATGATCGGCTCGCCGTCGAGCAGGCTCTCCGCCACGAAGGCATTCCCACCGCGGTTCACTACCCGCGTCCGCTGCATCTACAGCCCGTCTACACCGGGCTCGGCCTGGGGCCAGGCAGCTTCCCTGTTGCCGAGCGCGCCGCGGAACGCGTCCTGAGCCTGCCGATGCACCCGTACCTGAGGCCGGCGCAGATCGAGAGCGTCTGCCATGCCCTCCATATCGCTGCGGGAGCCTGATGAATCTGCCCGAATAACAGCGGGGCAAAGATTTCGTTGACAGGACGGCGCGCACCCCGCACAATGACCTCAATTGACAGGCTTCTGCAGGGTCGCTGCCGCACCGGCAGCCCGGCAGCGGTCTGCCAGGAAGCTGCCCGTGATGCCCGAGCCAGTATCGAGCACGAGCTATTCCGCAGCACCGCGGGGCCTCAGGTTCCGTCGGCAGTTTGCCACGTATCCCACTCCGGCCCGCCATTCTTCCCCCACCATCAAAGGGTGCATACAGCCGCTGGCTCCCCAGCCGGCGATCTTTCCTGCCGCACAACACAGGAGGTTTGCCAAAGCGAAGCTTTTTTATCCGCGCGAACAGCTCCCGGCAGAGCCATGCCGGACGAAACCAGCACAAGCAAAACCCAGGAGGTAAGGTATGCAGGAAGAACTTCAAACACTGGACGAGTGGATACCCGAACAGATGGAACCAGGAACCCTCTTCGTGCTGGAAAACGCGGCGCCGATGGGCGACGCGCGCAATCCCTTCGTCGCCGTCCTGGCCTGCCCTCGCTGCGGCGCCCTGGGTTTAATTACCCGCGCCCAGTTTTATGGGCTTGAGTCGATGATCTGCGGCGCCGATAACTGCTCCGCGGAATACTACCTGCACGGTGAGGAGATCGAATATCGCCAGCCTCACTGATCCCCGAGGCAATTACGCTCAGGCGTGCCGACTTCCGCCGGCACGCCTTTTTCGCACCTGTCCGGAGAGCGCGAAAGACCGTCATGAAGGCGCGGACCTATGCAAGTCGCTTCCCTCGCGCAGGAAGCTGCCTACCCCACAGGCGCGAACCATTGAAACCGCCCCTCCGGCTCCATCGTGCAGGTAGAGCTCATCTTGCGTCAGCGCGATCTCTGTAATAAAGCTCGCGTCGCGAGGCAGGCGTGCCAGAAACATCACGTAAGTTGCACCGATCTCACCTCCCGCGGGCACGCGCGCCATGGTGGGCGTGGCAAAGATCTGGCCGCGCCGCAGCATCTCCTCGCGGCCCACCGGCAATGGGCTCACGCCGAACTCCATCGCGCAGACCTGCTCCCGGGCCTGCCAGGGCATGGCGGAGCGGGCGCGGTTTTCTTCCCATAGAGTGACCCACGGAAAGCGGCTCCGCGAAAAGACGTAGCCGAATGCCAGCTTGTGCCGGAGATTTGAGGCACAAACAAATCCATGGGCCAGCCCTGGATTCAGCTGAACGCCGGCCACCAGCCCGGTTCCTGGCTTGTGCAACGGCATCCTCAGGTCGATTGGGGCGTCATCCGCGCCCGGCGCCACGGGCCAGTCGAACTCAGCGGCCGCGGCCAGCAGTTCGTGCCCTTCATAGCCACTGGAATCGGTGATTCCTCTTCGGCCCGGAAGGCTCAGCAGGCAGGCTCCCGTTTCGGCAAAAGGAGGCGCGAGCGCCACGTGCTGCTGCCACTGGAGGAATCGATCGACATCCAGCCGGTTGCGGATCCTCTCAGAAATGCAGACCACCGATTCGCCGGTACGCAGCGACACGGTCCGGGCAAACTCGAGTCCGGACTGAGGAAGCTCGACCGTGAAGTTCCACTCCGCGTGTTCAGGATTGCCTGCGGCTGCGGCCTCCCATCGCCGAATTCCGGCCTCGCCGTGCAGCACAACGCCCGCCTGCGCCTCTTCCGCGGAGGGCATGCCGAAGCTGCCGAGGCAAAGGCTGTGCCCGGCAATCGCGCTCAGCAGCTTCCCCGTCACCCGCGGCCCATATGCTGCTTCGTCGCGCGGCTCCCAGGAGCACACCGGATCGCGCGATTCCCATTGCGGTATCCAGAAAGGATTCATCGGTGCGGCGTCATGAAAATGCAGATCGACGATCTGTCCTCCGCCGCTCAGGTGCGTCAGTTCAACCTGGTCGTTGGCCAGCACGCAGGCTTCGCGTCCGCGCCACCGTGTACGACGAGCTTCCACACCAGACCGGCTCATGCCACCGGCCTCACCGCGCCTCGACGGGTCGCGGTCACCAGCGCTACGGAATTCCGCAACCGCATTGGCGGACCTCCTGTGCAGCAGCGTAGCAGCGCGATGTTCGTATTTCAATCAAACGATCATCATTCATGGACCCTGTAAGGCATTTCGCAATTGATGACAATGTCTATCTGCATTATTCGATCATCCGCCTTGACATTCCCGCTCTGGAATCGTATACGGGGAATTGGCTGCTGCCTCCTCATTCCATTCATGAAAACCCAAATTGAAATCGTAGCTGACGACGGCAATCTTTGCGGCGAGGGTCCCCTGTGGGACGCAACTGAGCAGGCGCTCTACTGGACGGATATCACAGGTCACCGCTTCTTCCGCTATCTGTGGCGGGAACGGCGACGTGAGGTTCTGAGCGACGGCTTCGAGGTCGGCGGTTTCTGCCGCCAGCAGAGCGGCGGTTTCGTGGTGACCGGCAACCAGGGTATCTGGCTGTGGTCGCCCGGCGAGCCGCCTGCGCTGCTGGCCCGGCAGGCGGAAGGCCAGGAGTGCGTCATGAACGACTGCGCGGCCGACCGGTGCGGCCGTGTCTACTCGGGCTCCTGGCATCTGGACGAAGACGGCCGTTCCGCACCCAGCTTTCTCTTTTGCGTCGATACCGATGGCTCCGTCCGCATTGTGGATGAGGATGTTTGTTTTTCCAACGGTCTCGCCTTCTCTCCAGCCGGTGACACGCTGTACTTTTCCGACACCGTGGCGCGCTGCATTTATGCCTATGACTGGCGCGCGACGGACGGCACGCTGAGCCGGCGCCGCGTTTTTGCATACATCGACCGCGCCGAGGGAATTCCCGACGGGCTCGCAGTCGACGCCGACGGGTTCCTCTGGTGCGCGCACTGGTTCGGAGGCTGTGTCACCCGTTACGATCCCGATGGGCGGCGCGAGCGCCGCATTGATCTGCCGGCGGCGCAGACCTCGTCGCTCTGTTTCGGAGGACCCGATCTGGACGAGATTTACGTCACCTCTGCCGCCCGAAGCAACGCCGAAGTCCTGGCCCCGGAGGGCTACGATCCGCGAAGCATATTTCTCGGCGGCCCTCTCTATCGTCTGCGCGCCGGAATACGCGGCATGCTGAAGCATCGTTCGCGGATCGCGCCACCCGGTTCGGGGCCGCAGGCCGCTGGGAGGGAATCATGAAGGAAACCTGGCGCTGGTTTGGTCCGGAGGATCCGGTCCCTTTGCACTACGCTGCCCAGGCCGGCGCCACGGGGATCGTCTCGGCGCTGCACCACCTGTATCGTGGAGAAGCATGGCCGCTCGAAGAGGTGTGCAGACGCAGAGATGCGATCGCCGCCGCCGGCCTGGACTGGTCCGTGGTGGAAAGCATCCCCATGCACAATTCCATCAAGCTGCGCAGCGGAGCCTGGCGTCAATACACCGGCTGGTGGATCGATTCCATGGCCGCCATTGCCCGCGCCGGAATCAGAGTCATCTGTTACAACTTCATGCCGGTGGTGGACTGGGTTCGCACGGACATCGCATGGCGGCTTCCTTCCACCGGCTTTGCCGTGCGCTTCGATGCCCTCGATTTTGCCGCCTACGATTTGTTCATCCTCCGGCGCCGGGATGCCGAAGCTGACTACTCTTCCGATCGCCTGACCGCCGCGCGCGATCGCTTCAACCAGATGACGCCCGCGTTCATTGACCGGCTGGAACGCACGCTGATTGCCGGCCTCTCCGCTTCGGAATCCTCTTATGACCGCGAGTCCATGCGCACTGCCATCGCGCAGTACGACGGCATGACGGCCGACGACCTGCGCTCGAATCTGATCGCCTTCCTTCGCGAGGTGACCCCTGTGGCCGAGGAACTGGGCATTCGGCTGGCCATTCACCCCGACGATCCTCCGTGGCCGCTCTATGGACTGCCGCGGATTGTCTCGACCGGCGACGACCTGCGCCGTATCCTGGCCGGATACGATTCGCCTGCCAGCGGCCTCACGTTCTGCGTCGGCTCGCTGGGTTCCCGCGCCGACAACGACCTGCTCGCCATGGTTCGTGAATTCGGCTCGCGCATTCACTTTGTCCACCTTCGCCAGGTGCGCCGTGAAGACGATGGCTCCTTCCACGAATCCGAACATCTCTCCGGCAGTTCCGATATGATCGGCGTCATCCGCGCGGTACTCGAAGAAGAATGCAGCCGCGCCGCGCATAGTCGGTCGGACTGGGAGATTCCCATGCGCCCGGATCACGGCCACCAGCTCGGCGACGACATTGGCAAGCCCGGCAATGCCAGCTACTCGTTTGTGGGACGCCTGAAGGGACTGGCCGAATTGCGCGGGGCCATTCGCGGCCTGCAGTATGCCGTGCCGCAACTGAACCCGCAGCCCGCCTCGTCATCGGCGCCTGCAGAAGGCGGAACACCATGTATGAATTTGAAGGAAAAGCCGCTCTCGTAACCGGCACCACTGGCATCGGCCGGGCTATTGCCCTGCGCCTTGCCGAAGGCGGAGCCCGCGTTCTCGCCGGCGGCATCGACGACGCAGCCAATCGCGAGCTCTCCGGCGATGCGCAGCGGGGCGGCCTTGCCGTGCGCGCCGAACACACCGATGTCTCCGACCCCCAGTCCGTTGCGAGGCTGGTTGAGTCGGCCGTTCGCCACCTCGGCGGCATCGACATCCTCGTCTGCGCCGCCGCTGTTCACCCCTTTGGAACCGTCCTTGAAACCGAGCCGGAAACCTGGAACCGCTGCATGGCGGTCAATGTGGGCGGCGTGTATCTTCTTGCCCGCGCCGTGATTCCGGAGATGCGCAGGCGAGGCGGAGGCGCCATCGTCAATCTCGCCTCCGTGCAGGGCTATGCCTGCCAGGCCGGCGTCGCCGCGTATGTCGCCTCCAAAGGAGCCATTCACAGCTTCACCCGCGCCCTCGCTCTTGAACATGCCGCGGATCGCATTCGAGTAAACTCCGTCAGCCCCGGCTCCGTGAACACGCCCATGCTGGCGCGCTCCGCCGAGCACTTTTCTCCGGGCGCCCCGGTGGAAGTGACGTTTTCACGCTTCGGCGCAGCCCACCCGCTCGGACGCATCGCCACCCCGGAGGAAGTTGCGGAAGTCGCGGCCTTTCTGGCTTCAGAGAAGGCGGCCTTCTGCACGGGCAGCGATTTTGTCGTCGATGGAGGCCTGCTGGCCGGGCTGGGCGTCCGCTGAAGCAGTCTCAAAGCACTCCAGACCGGTCGGCGCGACGGAAATGGCAAGCCGGATCGACGCTGATTACCTCCGATCGATCCGTGCAAACTTTCGTTTGCCGACGAACCAATCGTTTTGATATTCTTTTTGCGGATAAAGAGTCGCCTGTCTGCCTACAAATGACCCCACCGCCATCCCAGCCGCTGGCGGATTCCCGGGCTTTGTGTACCTCTGGCAGGCACGCTGGCACTGTGTGCGGCTCCATGGATCGCCTTCGATGAAGATTCTGGCCGTAGACATGGGAGGGACTCACGCCACCTGCGCCGTAGCGGAGGGGAGCCGGATTCTGGCCCGCGAGTCCATCTCTCTTTCCAGCTCGCTGTCAATGGCAGCCGCACTTTCCGCTATCGAAGGACCGCTTATGCGGCTGGCAAATGCCCACGGCGGCCAGGCCATCGGTCTCGGGTTCTGCGGCCTCGTCGACTCGCGAAATGCGCGGATCGCTTCCACCAACGGGAAATATTCTGATGGCCCCAATCTCGATCTCTCCCGCTGGGCCATGAGTCGTTTCGGGCTGCCGCTGCGGGTGGAAAACGACGCTCGTCTCGCTCTGCTGGGCGAATGCTATGCCGGAGCAGCCCAGGGGGAAACCGACGTGGTCATGTTCACCCTGGGCACCGGCATCGGTGGCGTAGCCATGATGGGAGGCCGTCTGCTGCGCGGTAAGCATGAGCAGGCCGGCGTTCTTGCGGGTCACGTTCCGGTTACGCTTCACGGCCGCCGCTGTACCTGCGGCGCGGTCGGCTGCGCCGAATCGGAAGCCTCGGGATGGGCGCTGCCACTGGTGGCGCGCGACTGGCCGGGCTTTGCCTCCAGCGCTCTTGCTTCCGGCCCGATCAATTTTGAGAATCTCTTTGCCTGCGCGGCTTCCGGCGATCCCGTATCGCGCCAGCTTGTCGACCGCTGCCTGAACGTGTGGGCAGCCGCCGCGGTCGCCGCCATTCACGCATTCGATCCGGAGCTGCTCGTCTATGGCGGCGGCGTGATGAAAAGCGCAGACCTCATTCTCCCTTTCCTTGAGGATTACGTCTCCACGAACACCTGGACGCCCTGGGGAAAGGTCCGCGTTCGAGCCGCAGAGCTCGGTAACGACGCCGCTTTGCTGGGCGTCCTCCCCCTCTTTCAACAGGAGCATCCCTTTGTACGATAGGTTTCCATTTATCGCCGCCGGTACTCGCGACGAGTGCATCGAGGGCTGGTCTCGCATCAGCAAAGCGATCCATTCCCGGGCTACGCCGAACGCCACCATCGTGGTGGAATGTTATCCCGGTGTCTTTCTGGACGAAGTGCGTCGCGAGTTATTCGCGGCACTGCCCGGCGTCGAGTTCGTCTCGACAACCGATCTCCTTCGTCCGGCGGCCGAGATCGACCGCATGCTGGATCCAGTTTTGGGCGACGACCCCGTCTTCGGAAAGATGAACGCCATCGAACTTGAGGACTTCTTCGATCCGCAGCGGCTGGCATCGGCTCGGGACCGCGCCGCGCATCCCTCAGCCGCGACCGTCATTCTCGGGCCCGGCGCTTCGCTGGTCTGCGAGCAGCCTGACTTCCTCGTCTATGCGGACATGGCTCGCTGGGAGATCCAGATGCGCCAGCGCCGTAATGAAATCGGCAATCTCGGCTCAGAAAACTTCAGCGAGCGCGCTTCGCTCAAATACAAGCGCGCCTTTTTCGTGGACTGGCGCGCGGCCGATCGCCTGAAGGTGCGCCTGCTTGCCAAAATCGATCTGCTGCTGGATACCAATATTCCGAATCATCCCAAAGCGATTTCCGGAGAGGTCTTCCGCCGCAGCCTGGGCGCCGCGGTGCGCCGCCCCTTCCGCGTAGTTCCCTTTTTCGATCCAGGCCCCTGGGGCGGGCACTGGATGGAGCGCGTCTGCGGTGTTCCGCCGGGCGATGCCCCCAATCATGCGTGGTGCTTCGACTGCGTTCCCGAGGAGAACAGCCTGCTGCTTGGCTTCGACGACCTGCGCGTGGAAATCCCTTCCATCAACGTGGTCTTCGCTCATCCGGAACAGTTGCTCGGCAGGAACGTCTATGAGCGCTTCGGCGCTGAATTTCCGATCCGCTTCGATTTCCTCGATACCATGGACGGCGGCAATCTGTCCCTCCAGGTGCACCCGCTTACGTCCTACATCCGCGAGCATTTCGGCATGGACTACACCCAGGACGAGAGCTATTACATGCTCGATACCGAAGACGATGCCTGTGTCTACCTGGGCCTGAAGGAAGGCATTGACCGCGATGCCATGCTGCGCGATCTGGAGCGTGCCCAGGAGGGCGGCTTCGAGTTTCCCGCCGAACAGTATGTCAATCGCTTCCCCGCGCGCAAGCACGACCACTTCCTTATCCCCGCCGGGACCATTCACTGCTCGGGCAAGAACAGCATGGTGCTTGAAATCAGCGCCACGCCCTACATCTTTACGTTCAAGCTTTGGGACTGGGGCCGTCTCGGCCTGGATGGGCGTCCGCGCCCCATCCATCTTCGGCACGGCATCAGCAATATTCAGTGGGACCGCACCACGGAGTGGAGTCGTGATTCCCTCATCAACCGCGTCGAACCGCTCTCCGCCGGCGACGGCTGGCGCGCGGAGCGCACCGGCCTGCATGCACTCGAATTCATTGAGACGCGCCGTCACTGGTTCACCGGCGTCGTTCCCCACGACACCGAGGGAACGGTCCACATCCTCAATTTGGTGGAAGGGGATCAGGCGGTCGTCGAAAGCCCCTCAGGCGCATTCGAGCCTTTCCCCGTGCAGTTTGCGGAGACTTTCATCGTCCCCGCCGCCGTCGGCGCGTACACGATTCGCCCCAGCGGCAATCATCAGGGGCGCGAGTACGCCACCGTCCAGGCACGGGTAAGAATCTAAGAACCTGCTCGTCACATTAGCGCTGCCAGCGGGGTTTTGACGAACAGGCTCGGACGCACGCCGCAACCCACCCTCATCGGGACTGTATTTCCAACAACAGAAAAGGCAACGGGCGAGTGCCTCGGCACCCGCCCGTTGCTTTGTTTGCGGGGTTCTTCAGCTCAGAACATCACTTTGACCGCCAGCTGGACCTGCCGTGCCGTTCCCGTACCCACCTGCGAGGAATCCTCGTCGGCGATGGTCTGACCCGTCGTCCCGAAGTTCGGATTCCTGACGCAGCTGGCAGGAGCTGTCCCGGACGCCGGCGTAAAGGATGTGCAGATGCCACCGTCCGGGGTGGCGAAGTTGGGGTGATTCAGGATGTTGAAGATATCGGCACGGAACTGCAGCGCCTTGCCATGAGTCAGCGAGAAGTTCTTCATGCCGGAGAAATCCCACTGGAAGAAGTCCGGGCCCTCGAGACTGTTGCGCCCGACATTGCCGAGTGTGGATGGGTCGCCGGGAACCCCGTTAAAGTGCGATGGGATCTTATAGGCGTTCACATTGTAGCTGTGCGTAGCCCAGTTGATGCCGCCCGAACGCACTGGATTCCCTGTGTAATCCGGCCGCGTGAACAGCCCGAAGATGCCACTCTCGAGCGTGACGTTGACGGGAGCGCCCGACCTCGCCTGCACAATGCTCGACGTCTGCCATCCGTCCAGCGCTGCGCGCAGCATCCGGCTGGAGCTATGGACATTGGGCAGCTTGTACACCACGCTTCCGGTCAGGTTGTTGCGCACGTCCCAGTCGGACGGCCCCATATCCAGCGCGGGATTGTAGGGATCGGAAAACTGATTGAGGAAGTTCACCATGTCGCTGGTGGACTTCGACCACGTGTAATTCACTTCCGTGTTCAGCGATCCCATCGTGTGCTGCACCTTCGCCTGCAGGGCGTTATAGCTGGAGCTGAGTTCGTCGGATTCGTCGTACTCATTCGCGTAGCCCGCAAGCGGCCGCGCGTCCGTAACGTAATTCGCCGGATTGAGATTGACCGCCGCAAAATCCACTCCCGCCTGCATCCGGTGATCCTGATTACCCACGTAATTCAATGTCAGCACCGTGTTGTGCGGGAGGGCCTGCTGAATGCCGATCAGCCAGTTCGGCGAATAGGGATCCTTCGGGTGCTGCGGGAACATATACACATTCTGCGTGCCCGCGGGCAGCGTCGGATTCGCTTCCGGATACGTGATCGGCACCTGGAAGACATTCACCGAATAGCTCTGGTAGGCGGGAATATTGCTCACCAGATTGAAGCCGAAGTGCATTGGATTGTAGAACAGCCCGTAATACGCGTGAATGACGGTCCGGCCTTTGCCAGTTACGTCGTACGCCAGGCCCAGGCGCGGCGCCACATCGACCGTCGGCCCGGAATAGGGCGGCTGAGTTCTCGGCAGGAATGACTGCGTCGCAAAATTGAAATTCTGCAGATTGTTGTTGCGTTCGCGCCACACGGTGTTGGCGTCGGTCCGCAGGCCCAGGTCCACCGTCAGTTTCCGCGTTATCCGCCAGTCGTCCTGGCCGTAGAAATCCCAGTTGTAATTGCGAATGCCGACAAACCCCGGATACCCGATCTTCTGCAGTACGAACGGCTGATCGTCTTCCAGGTTGGCGAAGCTCGCGAACTCGTAGTTCTGATAGGGCCGCAGGTATTCATCCAGATAATTGCCCTGGATCTGCAGGCCGAACTGGATGGTATGTTTCTCGTGTGTCAGCGTCGCGTTGTCCTGGACGTCGAGCGTGTCATAGTAATTGATCTGATTAAAGCTCATCGGTCCGGGCAGTGCGCCGAGGTTGGTGAAGAACCCGGAGAATGCGGTCAGCGGTTTCGGCGTATCCGAGTTGGTATTGGAGTCGAAGTTGTTGAGGCCGGCGCTCGCCTGGTTCACCAGAAACGGACTGAAAACATGCGTTTCCTGGAACATCGCATACTGCGTTCGCAGGGCCAGCGGCGTCGTCTGTCCCTGGTCCAGTCCGATCTGCTGATTGGTGAGCGAATCGTCGATGCTGTAGCGCCCAAACATACGATCGCGGCTGGAACGATCGTAGTCCACGCGGGCTTCGCCGCTATCCTCGCGCAGAGTCGTCGACAGCGCCGCCGGCTGGTAGACCAGATCCGCTCCGGCTGACGGGCCCGCGGTATCCTCCGTGTTCGGCACCGCGCACGAGGCCGGTGCGGGAATCGAGGTGCAGCCCGCGGGCAGCGGCGCCATCTGATCCAGGACCGGCTTCATGGCATTCACGAACTTCGAGCGCACGTATGCGCTGGGAACCTCGTACAGCGAGTTGATCTGCGTGGTGCTCTGGCCGATCCCTTCAAAATTGGTGAAGAAGAAGAGCTTTTTGCGGACAATCGGGCCGCCCAGATTCCCGCCGAACTGATTCATGTTCAGCGGCACGTTGGGATTCGTCAGCCTGCTGGCGAAATAGTCGTACGCATCCATCGCATTGTTGCGAAAGTACTCGAAGGCCTCGCCATGGAACTGGTTCGTGCCGCCCTTGGTCACGATGTTCATCTGCGGCCCCAGCGAATGCCCCACCTCGGCGCTGTACCCGCTGTTCACAAAATCCACTTCCTGAACGCTGCTGATGCTGCCCTGCATCAGGCGGCTTTGTTCGTTCCCTTCCGTCTCGTCAAACCCACTGATATCCCCGCGCCCGGCGCTCTGACCGTCGATGGTCATATCCAGCCCGGTGAAGATGTTCTCCTGGCCGTTGATGCTTCCCTGGAAGGTTCCAATCGAATTCACCGACCCCGGCGCGATTTCCAGGAAATCCGTGATATCGCGGCCATTGGTGGGCAGATTGCGAATCTGCTTCTCGTTCAGCGTGCTGCCAGCGGTCGCGTTCATCGTGTCGATGGTGCTGTTGGTTCCCGTTACTTCCACCTGCTGCGTCTGCGCAGCGACCGAAAGCTTCATCTGAATGCGCACCGTTGCGCCGACGTTCAGCGAAAACTGCCGCGACGTGCTGCTGCTGAAGTGCGCCGCGCTCGCCGACACCTCGTATTTGCCGTAAGGCAGGCCCGGCAGGGTGAAGCTGCCGTCGTTCCCGGTCATCGCCCGGGTTTTCTGTCCCGTTCCCATGTCGGTAACCACAACGGCGGCCTGCGGGATGAGCGCGCCCGAAGGGTCCGTTACCGTGCCCGTAATCGTGCCGGTGTCGAAGGTACTGACGTTCTGCGCGCTCGCGGGCATCGCAAACGGCAAAAAGAAAGCCAGCAGAAACGCCATCGAAAGGGCATATGCCAGCTTTCGTGGCCGGCCCGATTCAGGTGCGGCGGCGAGGTTCAAGTTCCCGATTCCCAGCATCGTCCATCTCCAGAGCAGGAAATACTCGTTGGCCCGTGACTCAGAGCACTTCCATTTTTATGTTCTGTTTACCGCAATACAGACTATTTGTGCTTTCTAATTACTGTCAATAGACATTCACGATGTTTCTTTTTGCCGCGCACCAAACGAATCGCCCCTCCCGGCTCGCCCGCTTGTAGTGAAGAATTCGAACCGTAAACGATTGATTCCGAAAGGCACAGTTCAGCTGGCCTCGGCGGCCGCGTACGCCACCCTCCGCAGCAGGCGATGCCTGCCTGCTCGGCTTTCGAATCTATGGCAAACAATCACGCGTCATCGAAATCCGGGCGTGATCCGGGCATGCGCTTCGCGCTGTCTGCGGCTGGTCCGGAAACGCCGGCGTAATCGCGGGAATCCTCCGCAATCCACGCGTGCATGGAGCTGGGCCGGCCCGCTCTCGGGCGATTCACGGCTCGAGCGAGGCCCACAGCTCGGCGAATCGCGCCGGGTCCGATACCCACTGCACCGCCTCGGGGTTGGTTTGATACTGCCGGTAGATGGGCGTCTTCGCGTCCAGGCCCAGCTCCGCATAGCTCCGGGCTGGCCGCACCTGCAGCGGTGATTCCCGGTAGCGCGAGTTCGGCAGCCATGCGACTTCGCCGTCCCGCAGCACCGGAAACCACGCCAGCCCTCCGTGCGCGCGCACCCCGTCGTAAAGAAATTTGTATTGCCGTTCGCAGAGTGCTCCGAAGACCATCGGTGCCTGTTCGTCGGCATTGATCACGCAGTGCGCCCACCCCGGCGGCACCACCACCTGGTCGCCGGGGCCGGCTTCCACGGCGACGCACCGGCCCGGATCGTCTTCCGCGAATTCCTGCGCGTAGACGATGGCGCGTCCCTCCCAGATCTCGAACACTTCCGGCGTCGACCATCCGCTGTGCGGCGCCGGAGCATGAATGTGCCCCTGGCTGCGCACCGGTTCCTCGCCCAGCCGCCCGCCGGCGTACACCACCACTCCAAACAGGAGCCAGCGCCGCCTCAGATCCTCGGCATCCTCACGGCGGCATACATCCATGGCAATCCCGTAGACCGGATCGGGGCCGTCACAGCGCGGATTCCTCAGGCTGGCGCGGATCGCATCCAGCCGCCGCAGTTCCGCGCACGGGCCGAGCACTCCCGACCCGTAGTCAAAGGCCAGCTCCCGTAGCCTCACGCGCACCTCCAGGCCTGGGTCGAAGGCCTCGCCGCCGCTGTTACGCATGCGGCTCGACCACCGGGGAGCCGTTGCGCTCGACCACCGCCGCCGCAAAGCCGCGCTCCCGGATCGTGTCGTATTCATACCCGGCGTCGCTGCCCCAGCACGCCCAGAAGATCAGCGGCTCCGAGCCCACATTCACAACCCGGTGCGCGTGTTCCCCGCGAATATAGTGCAGTGTTCCGGGCCTCATGCTCTCGGCCCGGATCCTGCGCTCCGCGTCCATGCGCAGCAGGATTCCTTCTCCGGAAACCGCGGCGTAATACTCCGACCGCGTCCGGTTCGCGTGAAAATGCCCATGCGTCATGAAGTACTCGTCGCCCACCTTGCCCGGCTCCAGGAGCGTCACGCCCCAGAACAAACCGCCTTCTTCGCCCGCCGCAACCGGAGCCCACACGCGGACGCGGTACACCACCCGCTGCGGATCCATGGCGGAATGGGCCTCCTCATCGCGAAAGAGTCCCCTGAGCTCGCCCAGCGTCTTTGCGCTTTCGCGTACCGCTGGACCGCTTATGGCGCCCCGCCCCCAGTCCAGCAACTCCTGCGGAGGCGCGAGGAAGGCAGGTTGCGAGTCAGTAAAGCTCATATTCAGGCGCGATCCTAGCAGACAGAAATGTTCGTTTTCAAGAAGAACGAATGCAGTATGATTTCGTTTATGCCGAAAAGGGCGACATCGGCTCTGCTTTCACTTCCGGTGTTTTCCTTCCTCCAGATTAACCCTCCGGCGGACCGGGAATCCCTCCCTCTCCGCGTGTCTGCCGCTCCAGCCATCCTCTGCTCAGGCACGCGCGGATACTCATTCGCGCCTGCTCCTTCAAAGGCCCGGACATGCACATTTCCGCTGTGACCCATGAGCCGCAGGACAGCGCCCAGGCGCGCTCCCCTGTTTATGTACTCTTTCTCGCCACGGTGGCCGCGGTCTCGGGCTTTCTCTTCGGATTCGACACCGCTGTCATCAATGGGGTGCTGCTTTTTCTCCAGCGCCAGTTCACGCTCAGCAGTCTGGAAACCGAAGTCGCCGCCAGCGCCCTGCTGCTCGGCTGCCTCTTCGGCGCCGCGGGAGCCAGCCTGGTTGGCGACCGCATCGGCCGGCGCAGGTCGCTGATCATCGCAGCGCTGTTGTTTGGGGCTTCCACCCTGGGCGCCGCCTCCGCACCCTCCGTGCTGATCTTCTGCGCCGGGCGCTTTGCCGGCGGACTCGCCATCGGTCTCGCGTCCGTGCTCACCCCCGTTTACATCGCGGAGGTGGCGCCCGCGAAGAGCCGCGGCAGGCTGGTTTCCCTCAATCAACTAGCCATTGTCGTCGGCATCCTCGTGGCCTATGTCGTCAGCTGGGGCCTCTCCGGCATGGGGGATTCCAGCTGGCGCTGGATGCTGGGCGTCGCCGCGATCCCCGCGGCGGGCTTCTTTCTCGGCCTGCTTTTCATCCCGGAAAGCCCGCGCTGGCTCATCAGCCGCGGGCGGCGCGAGCAGGGACGAGCCGTGCTCACCCGCATCTACGGCGAGGCTCAGGCCGATCTGCAGGTCAGGCTTGTTGAACAAGCCACCTCCGCTGAGAGCGGCACCTGGCGGGAGGTTTTCGCTCGTCCCATGCGCCGGCCCCTCACGGTCGCCCTCGGCTTGGCGATCCTCTGCCAGATCACCGGCATCAACACCGTCCTCTACTACGGATCCATTCTCATCAGCCAGCACTTCCATGGCCAGACCGCCGGCACCGCTCTCATGGCCAATGTCATCATCGGCCTCACCAATCTTGTCTTTACCCTGATCGCACTGCGCTGCCTCGACCGCTGGGGCCGCCGCACCATGCTGCTCACGGCCACCGCCGGAATGGCGATCTCGCTCTTTCTCTTCGTCATCGCCTTTCAGATCCCCGGCCTGTCGCCCTTCCTCGTTCTCGCCTGCATGCTTGGCTACACCGGCTTCTTCGCCTTTGCCATGGGCCCCATTCCCTGGGTAGTGATCTCTGAAATCTTCCCCAATAAAATCCGCGGTCGTGCTGCCTCCATGGCCACCTCCGTGCTGTGGACCGGAACTCTGCTGGTGACCCTCACCTTCCTCTCGCTGATCCGTGTTTTCGGCGTCTCCGGTACGTTTACGATTTATGCGGTTCTCTCCGTTGTCAGCTTCGTGTTTATATGGACGAGAGTTCCCGAAACCAAAGGAAAGACGCTGGAACAGATCCAGCTGGAGTGGGAGGGCCTGAACAATGGTGACGCGCAATGATCGGAAGAGCTCGGCAAAGCCTCCGGAGAATTCCGAAGCCACAGTTAACGCGCAGCAACAGCGCTTCCACTCGATTCTCGCCGGACTGCAGGAGAACGGTTCCGTCTCCGTGGACGACCTGAGCGCGCATCTGGGCGTCTCCGTGGTCACCATCCGGCGCGATCTCGATCTCCTCGAGCAGCAGGGACTGCTGCGCCGGACCCATGGCGGCGCCGTCTCCATTGAGCCGCTCTTCTACGAGCCCTTCAAAAACGATCGCTCCTTCCAGGCGCAGGTGGAACGCCTCGCCAACGAGAAGCGCAGAATCGGGCGCGCCGCCGCCGCCCTCATTTCTCCCGGCGAAACCATTGCCATCACCCCCGGCACCACCACCGCGGAAATCATCCGCGGCCTCCCGCTCGACGGCAAAATCACCGTCGTAACCAACACCGTCAATATCGCCATGGAGCTCTCCAAGCGCAAGGACATCAGCGTCTTTGTCACCGGGGGCCATCTCCATGGCGAATGGTTCTCCCTTGTCGGCCCTTCGGCCAGCCGCAGCCTCGAGAACATGCTCATCCACACCATGTTTATTGGCGCCGATGGCATCGACGCCCAATGGGGCCTGAGCTGCTTCAACTCCGATGAGGCCGAACTGAACGGAACCATGGTCCGCCACGCCCGCCGCCATGTCGCCGTCGTTGACCATACCAAATTCGGCGTCGTCGCCAACTGGCGCATCTGCGAAACGAATGTCATTCAGAAGCTGATCACCGACACTGGCGCAACGGACGAGATGATCGCGCCGTTCCTCAAAATGGGCATCGAAGTCGTTCGCGTCTGATCCGCGCGCCCTGAAGCCTCTAGTAGCCATATTGACCGCAAACGAAATTGAAAGATGTTGTATTTGGCCTGAAACGTGCGACATCGATTATCATTTGGGTGCGAACGAGCAAATCCAGCGCTCTTCGTTCCCGGGGGAATCCATGAATCGTCGCACTTTTCTCAAAGTTTCCGGCGGCGCCGCCGCCATGGCCGCTCAGGGTAATCTTCTCGCTGCCACGCCGCGCCCCCTTCCCTCGGTCCCCTCGCTTGCCGACCTCGCCAGTGTGCGCATGCCCCACACCTTCATGGAGCTGTTCAATTTGCCCATCGCCATGAACGACTGGGGCTACGCCCAGGCGGTTAAATCCGTCTCCGCCATCAGCGCCATCGGCTTTCCACCCTACGCCTGCTGCGGCATTCCTGACGTTGCCTGGAGTCCGGGCTTTCTCACCACCTGCGAGCTCTTCGTCAACGACAGCTTCGTCGCTCTTTCGGACGATCCCGCGCGCGCCGTCACCTATCAGTGGTTTCCACACTGCGTCGTCCGCGAGCAGACGGTAGACGACCTGCGATTCCGCACGACCATGTTTCTTCCGCCGCAACAGCGCGCCGTGCTGGAGAAGATCGAGGTGCGCAATCTCTCGTCCCAAAGCCAGTCAGTGACGCTTGGCTTTGACATGCGGGCCGCCGTGGCAAAGAAGACGAAAGCCTGGTTCACCAACCTTCCCGGCGAAGGCGACAATCTCAGCTCCTGGGACGGCTCGCAGGGGCGCATCACCTGGACCGCGCAGCACTCGCAGGTGGCCGCCGCGCAGGGCATTCACCCTCCCGCCGATCGGCTCGTGGCCGGCAATCTGCTCCAGTACCACCTCACGCTGCAGCCCGGCGAACTCCGCGAACTGCACTTTGTCTGCGCTGTGGCGCCCAGCGGCGGTGAGGCCAATTCCATGCACGACCGCCTCCAGGCGAACTTCGCCGCCTTACAACAGCTCAACGAGCGCCGATTCGAGCAGCTTATCCATGCGGCGTTCACCCCAGGCAACAGCGACTTCTCCGGCAGTCTGCCCCGGCTCGAAACCAACAGCGAAGCCCTCTGGAACCTCTGGCAGAACGGCCTGAAAAACCTGCTCACGGCGCGCCGCCGCTCGCCGGATTCCGCTTACGGACCCACGCTGCTCACACTCAGCGGTCACGTCCTGCCCACCCTCAGCTTCCCCTGGGACACCTCGCTCAGCAGCCTCAGTCTGGCTCTCCTCGACCCCGAGCCAATGCGCAATCTGGTCGAAATCTGGTTCCAGCGGGACATGCACCAGCACCTTGCCACCGACTACATCAGCGGCGAGGCCATCGGCCCCTGGTACGCCGTCAATGACATGGCTATCATTCGCTGCTCGCGGGACTACCTTCGCATCACCGGCGACTTCCAGTGGCTCGATAAACCCATCGCCGGGAAACCGGTTCTGGATCACCTCATCTATCACGCGACCTACTGGAAGAAGCTGGTGGGCAGACACGGCCTCGCGGACTATGGCGGCATCTCCAATCTGCTGGAGGTCGTCAGCACCTACGTTCATGAGGTCGCTGGCATGAACGCCGGGAATGTCTCCAGCATGCGGTTTGTCGCGGAGCTGCTGGCGCATCGCGGCCGCACCAGCGAAGCCGCCCAGCTGCGCGCCGAGGCCACCGCCCTTGCGCAGCGCATCAACGGCGTTCTCTACGTGAAAGGCAAAGGCTGGTGGCGCGCCGGCCAGCCCGACGGCTCCTTTAATGAGGTCCGCCACTGTTACGATTTCCTCGCTGTCCTCGACAACATGAGCCAGGATCTCAGCGCGGAGCAGAAGCGCGAGATGACCGAGTTCTTCTGGACCCGCCTCGCCTCAAAAAAGTGGATGCGCGCGCTCGCCAGCAGCGATCCCGATGCCACCTGGAATGTTCGCCCCGACCACAGCTGCCTCGGCGCGTATACCGCGTGGCCACCCGAGTGCGCCAAAGGCCTGTTCAAAACCGACGACCCCGCGCGCATCGCTCCATGGCTCGCCGAAGTAGCCAAAGCCGGAAACCAGGGCCCCATCGGCCAGGCTCATTTCGTGGAACAGGTCGTGCCGCCGCTCCAGGGCGGGGCATACAAGGCCTCCAACGACGCGCCCTACATCGAGGACTGGTGTGCCGTCTCCGGCGGAGCCTTCATCGATATGATCATCGAATCTGTCTTCGGCGTCACGCCTTCGCTCTATAGCGGGATCCACGCCGCACCGAAGCTCGCCGCCTTCGATCCGCACGCGCGTCTCGAAGGCTTCTCTTATCAGGGAGGCCACT
The DNA here is from genome assembly GCA_021810175.1 of Acidobacteriota bacterium. The sequence continues at coordinate 19,111 of JAJZJJ010000002.1, forward strand.
ACAGCATCTCGCAGTCCGGAGTCACCCGTCTGAGCTGATCTCGCCTCGCTCCTCGGTCGCCGCAACGAACCGCAGCGTGCTGCGCACATGCTCCTGCCAGTATTCCCAGGTGTGGCCGCCGTCGTGCTCTTCGTAGCTGTGCGGAATCCCTTCGGCCTCAAGCGCCCGGTGCAGTGCTCGATTCCCTTCCAGCAGAGAATCCTCCCGCCCGCAGTCGAAGCGGAGCGGCGGCAGCATGGACCGATTCCTGCGAGCCCAGTGCAGAATCTCCGCGTTCGCCTCGCCCGCCGAGAGATAGTCCTCCATGGGCTCCTGCACAAAGGCCCGCAGATCGCCAATCCTCGTCACCGCGGAATGCGCCGAGATTCCTTTCACTTTGGCCGCGTGCTTCATGCCCATCCGCAGCGCGCCAAAGCCACCCATCGACAACCCCGCCAGATAGAACCGGTCTGTCCTCACGCGCGACAGCGTCTGGCCCACAAACTCCGGCACATCCTCCATAATCCATGCTTCCGCATCGGAATCCTCATGCGCCACGTAGCCGCTGCCTTCGCCCCACAGCCCGTCCGAGGGCATGGCGATCGCGAACGGCCGCATCGCCTCCGTCCGGATCATCGCCTCCGCCGTCTCCGGCGCGCGGCCGCACGCCCACCAGTTCCAGTGGCTGCCGTAGACACCATGCAGCAGGATCAGCAGCGGCAGCTCGCCGCCGCCCGCTTTAGGCACATACAGCGTAAGATCCCCTCGCCGGCCCAGCGCCGGTGAATAGAGCGTGGCGAGTCGTACGCCCGCCGCATCCACCGGCTCTGAAAGGTTCGCATTCCGGAAGCGGCTCAACGCTTCTCCGCGCCCTTGTTCCCGGCAGCCGCAACCGGCATCGGTATCCGGATCGCCCGTGCAAAGTAGATGTCCGTCTCCTTCGCCAGCTTCGGGACCGACAAGGTGTTGCAGACGTAGGTGAACACCAGATCGCCGTGCTCGAATTCCGGATGCTCCTTGGCCGCGTAGCAGAAGTTGTCCTTGTCGTACCGCGGGCTTCCCGGCACCATCTCCGGCACCGTGTAGATCACCTTCCCCGCGCTCCACGGCCCTGTCGGCGATGGCGCTGTCTTCAGCAGAATGTGGCTGGAAAATGCGTGCGGATCGAACATCACCGCAACCCATTTCTTCAGCCGCGGGTGATACCGGATCGACAATTCCGATATCCCCGGCGACATCACCGCCTTCGCGTTCGCTGGATCGAATCCTTTCTGCCACTTCCCGTCGCGCGCCAGATACTCCAGGTTCGCCCGCGGATCGCCAAGGCCGCTCAGCGGAATCCGCGATGCGATCAGCGGCCGCCCGTGTTTCTCATCCAGCGCGAAAATGTCCGCGTATTTCCCCACCACCACGGCTGTCGCCGAAGGATATGCATGCACCCCGTTCGGCACCAGCGGGTAATAGCGAATCTTCCACGCCAGCGGATTCGCCCCCGGCGACTCAATCCGCGCCAGATCCGTCCCGCACGTCTGGAAGCCCATGGCCGAAGGCTTCCCTGACGGTTCGATGCACAGCAGCGTGATCCACAAATCCTTGCCCGACCGGAATCCGTCCATCGCCCAGTACCAGGTCTTCGGATGCTGCGGCGCGAAGAAGCTCACCGGATGCCCCTGCGCGTCCTTGCGAATGAAATACCGGATCCGCCACTTGCCTTCCCTGCATGTCGAGATGCCGATGGTGTTGTGCACCATCACCGGCTTGTTGCCGTGCACTGCGCGATGCGTCCCATACAGCGTATCCCCGAAGATCCACACATCCAGACCGCTCGGCAAGGGAATCGAGTAGGCCGCATCGGCTCCCAGCCACCCGTTGTGCATACCGGTCTGCAGCGGAAATCGCGGCGTGCATGCCGCATCAGGCCCCGCCGCCCACGCGCTCCCACAGCAGCACAACAGAAAAATCAATCCGTGCATCCATCGCCGGCCGAACCTATAGTTCATCAAAACTGAACCTCAGCTTTTGATGCTATCGCAACTGTTGTTCGTAAAATCCTGCCCGCTCGGTTCCTGTTTCTTCACGCGAGGTGGCGCGGCTCCGGCGGCGGCGGCGGACCGCGCCGCATTCCCAGCCGCTGGCGCATGCCGGACAGTCCAACAGCGTCTGGTGCGCCGACTTCAAGGGCTGGTTCCGCAGTGGCGACGGAACCAGCATCGATCCGCTGACCATGACCGACGCCTGGAGGCGCTATCTGCTGCGCTGCCAGGGGGTGGAGAAAACCGACACGGAGCGGGTGCGGGCTGTCTTTGAAGCCGCTTTCCGCGAACACGGGTTGGCTTGGCTCAAGGCTCAGTGTCCGGCGCGGCATTGTGGAGCAAGTAGTGGGGCGACGTAAAGACGCAAGGGTCGGCACGGACCTTTGCCCTCACCGCCGAACTGCTGGAGCACCTGAAGGTCTGGCAACAGCAGTCCGATTTTGCGGGCGCTGAAGACTGGATTTTCGCCAGCCCAATCAAACTCGGCAGACTCCCGTATTCCTGCACGGGTGTGTGGCGGGAGTTGGTGCGGGCAGCAGATGCTGCGAAGGTCGGGCACCTCGGTACGCGCGCCTTCCGGCACACTCACCGCATCCTGGCTGGATGCCGTGGGGACCTCAATAGCTATGCAGCCGGAGATGATGCGGCACACGGATATTCGGACCACCATAAACATCTACGGAGACGTGGTGACGGATGATGATGACCATTGCGGGAGCCAAGGTCGCTCAATTTGCTTCTCAGGGGAAGGGAGCGCAGGCAGAGCGCGGAGGGGGCTAAAGCGTTGAAAGATTGGCTCCTCAGGTAGGACTCGAACCTACAACCCTTCGGTTAACAGCCGAATGCTAAAGCTTGGA
>JAJZJJ010000422.1 GCA_021810175.1 Acidobacteriota bacterium
AGCAACTCCCTGCCCGGCGGCGCCGCCGATGCCGATGGTAAACGTATGGCCCATGATCCCCTCCCTTGGATAAGACGGGACAGCAAACAGCCTGAAGTGCGAACCAGAATACACCCGCGGAGGAACGAGTCAACAGGGGTGCCAGCCGCAATTCCGCCCAGACTCAGAACCCATCACCGCGCGGAACTGGAAAGAATCTCTCGAAACGCAATGGCAGGAGCTTCATGAAACGCATCGCTCTCTTACCCGGAGCGGGCTGGAAATCTCTGCGATGCAGTTCGAATCCGCCGCGCGCCTCGCCCTCCGGCCTCCAGGGTCTAAGATGCCCGGCCAGACCCCGTCAAACCGCAACGGCTCACACAGCAGCCTATCTTCCAGCTGACTCGCTGGCTCGCTTAGCTGCCGACTCGCTCACCAGCTCGCCCTTGCGCAGCCGGAAGCTTTCCCCGCGCCACACCACCGTATCGGACGCATACCCCCACGCCCACAACCCCAGCGCAATCACATCCCTCGGCCATAGCATCCACAGGTAGCGCATCACCTGCCGGTCGCCCAGGATCCCCACGCCAACCCCCAGCGCCATCCCCATCCGGGTCAGGAATACCAGGCTGAACAGCGCCAGGCTCACCGGGCTCGCCGCCGAAGCAATCACGTTCAGCGTCGCCCAAGCCAGCCCGTACGTCACAATCAGCCCGAAATAACCGCCCGGCCGCGACGCCCGCACCGTTCGTGCCCAACGCAGCTGGTGAGCCGCAAACTCGGCGAACTTGTACCTGGGTACACTCGTTTCCACCACTTCGTGACTCAAATGCACCCGGAATCCAGCCGCCGCGATCCGCGCTCCCAGCTCATAATCATCGGCCAGTTGCGTCACCAGCGGCTCGAACCCGCCTGCCGAAACCAGCGCCAGCCGCGAGAACGCCAGCGTCGACCCCAGCCCGAAACGGATCCCCCGCTCGATATAACGCGCCACCAGCACGCCCGGGAAAAAATCCGTCGAAATCCCCAGCGCCTCCAGCCGCGAACCAAAGCTCGCCTCAGACCGACCCCGGTACGGCGCCGTCACCAGTCCCACCCGCGCGTCGGCCATCGGAGCCATCATCCGCGCCAGGTACTTCGGCCCCACGGAAATATCACTGTCATTCAGGATGAAATAGTCATGCCGTGCATGCGGCAGCATCTGTACCAGGTTGCTCAGCTTGCCGTTCGGCCCCAGCTTTTCCGGACATTCAATCACGCGAATGCTCCGCTCCGGAAACGCCGCCTTCAGCCGCTCGATCGCCGCCACCGCTGGGTCGTCCAGGCTCGAAACCCCAAACAGAATCTCGTACTCGCCCGCGTAATCCTGCCGGCAATGGCTCGCGAACGCCTCGTCCATCGCCGGGTCAAGCCCCTTCACCGGTTTCAGAATCGTCACCGGCGGATGGAAATCCGCCCGTGCCGGCGCCTCCGGATTCAAAAACGACCGTGCCGCCCACAGCACGAACAGCGAATAACCGCACCCGGCCAGCGCCAGCACAGTCGTCGTAAACGCAACTATCTCAGCTATCGTAAGAGCGAGCATCCTAGCTCAGTGTACCGGGCCTCAGTGGACCGCCACTCGCCGCCGGTCACTCATATCGCAGCGCCTCAATCGGATCCAGCGTCGCCGCCTTCCACGCCGGATAAATCCCAAACACCAGCCCGATTCCGCACGACACCACAAACCCCGTCACCGACCACATCACAGACATCGTCGCCGGCAGCAGCAATCGCATCGCCAGCGTCAGAATCCCGCCAATCGCAATCCCGATCATCCCCCCCAAAGCGCACAGCGTCGTCGCCTCCACTGAGAACTGCAGCAGGATATTCCTCCGCGTCGCCCCCATCGCCTTCCGCACGCCAATCTCTCGCGTCCGCTCCGTCACTGAGACCAGCATGATATTCATCACCCCTACGCCGCCCACCATCAGACCCAGGCTCGAAATCGCCAGCATGAAGATCGCCAGCCCGCCCGTGATCTCATTCCACAGCCGCGTAATTGCCTCCGGGGACGAAATCACAAAGTTGTCCGCCTGGTCCGCACGCAGCCGCCGGTCACGCCGCAGCACTGCCTCAATTTCGTCATGCACCAGCTGCTTCACCTTCGGGTTGGCGTACTTCACTTCAATGAAATAATCGTCCTGCTCCGGGTGCATCTTCCGGAACGTCCCCAGCGGAAACACCGCCTTGTTGTCTTCCGGATTCTTTCCCGATCCTCCGAAAACCGACTTCATCTTGTCGAAGACCCCGATCACCGTAAACACCTGCCCGTCGATCGTGACTTCCTTCCCAAGCGGGTTCTGCCACGGCTCGAAGAGTTCCGCCGCCGTGTCATGCCCCAGGATCACCACATTGCTGTGCCGGTCGGCTTCTTCCTGCGTAAACATCCCGCCCATCTCAAAGTGCAGGTCTTCGGTCCGCGCCATGCTGGTCGTGTGGCCCTCCAGGATGGTCCCGGAGACCTTCTTCGTCCCGTACTTCACGCCAACATTGCCGGGGGTAAACTGCGGATCATAGCGCAGCATCGAGTCCACCGCCACCACGCCCGGCTCCGCTGCAATCTGCGTCGCCTCTTCCGGCGTCAGCTTCGGCCGGTTCAGCACCTCAGGGCTCGGCATCGAGGTCTGCACCAAAGGCATCCGGTAAATCCAGAACAGATTCGTCCCAAACGAACTCACCAGCGACGAAACGTTGTTGTTCAACCCGCTGATAATCGACGAAATCGCAATCACCGTCGTCACGCCGATCACAATCCCCAGCACCGTCAGACCCGAGCGCAGCTTGTTCGCACGAATCGTCTCCAGAGCCATCCGGACCGATTCTCGGGCATTATCCATTCGCATCGCGGCAGCCCCTCACAGTTCCGAACGCAGCGCCACTATCGGATCCAGCCTCGCTGCGCGGCTGGCCGGATACACCCCAAAGAAAATACCCACGCCGCCGGACACAAACAACGCCAGCGCCACGGACCATAACTGCACCGAAGACGGAAAATGAATGAACACCGTCACCAGCTTGGCCGCACCCACTCCGATCGCGGTCCCGATAATGCCGCCTATCAGCGCCATCGTCGCCGACTCCAGCAGAAACTGCAGCAGCAAATCGCTCGACCGCGCCCCCAGCGCCTTGCGCACGCCTATCTCCCGCGTCCGCTCCGTCACTGAGACCAGCATGATGTTCATAATCACGATTCCGCCCACCAGCAGCGAAATCGAAGTCACGCCAATCACCACAATCAGGAAGGTCGAGCTGATGCTCTTCCACAAATTCACAAACGCCTGGTTGGTGCTGATCGAGAAATCATCCGCCTCTCCCGGCCGGTCATGCCTCCGCACCCGCATGATCGTCTGCGCTTCCTCGGTCGCACGATCCAGCGGCGGACCCGTCGCGCCGGCGTCGATATACAGCGTTACGCTTTGCCCCGTCCCATACGTCCGCTGGAATGTCGTAATCGGCACGGATACAAAATTGTCCTGGCTCTGACCCAGTGTCGAACCCTGCCGCTCCGCCACGCCGATCACCGTGTACGGCTCTCCATCCACCCGAATCTCCTTGCCAAGTGGATTCACGCCCTTGCCGATCAGATCGCTCGCAATGTCATAGCCGATAATCGCCACATGCCGTGCAAAGGTCTGGTCTGCCGGCACAAAAGATCGCCCCTGCGCGATATTCAGATTCGCAATCTCCGGCATATTCCACGTCCAGCCGCGAATCTGCGTGTTCGTGCTCGACTTCTTCCCCGCAATCACCGGCCCGGTCGTCGTCAGCAGCGCACCTACCTTCCGGCATGCATGGCACAACTGCTTCATGGCTTCGTAATCGGCCATGGTCATGTTCTTGCGCTTCTGATATTTCAGATATTCCTTGTAGCTCATGATGACCTGCGGCTCTTTGCCCACAATAAATACGTCCGCCCCATAGCCATATACCTTGGTC
>JAJZJJ010000423.1 GCA_021810175.1 Acidobacteriota bacterium
CTATGTGCCGCAGGAGACGTTCCTGTTCAGCACGACAATTCGGGAGAACATTGCGTTCGGCGTGGAAGGCGCGAGCGAGGAAGCCGTGGAGCGGGCGGCGCAGGCGGCGCATATCCGCGAGGAGTTCCAGCTGTTTCCGAATGGGTTTGAAACGATGGTGGGCGAGCGCGGGCTGACGCTTTCCGGCGGACAGAAACAGCGGACGTCGCTGGCGCGGGCGATTCTGCGGAATCCGCGGATTCTGATTCTGGACGATGCGCTGGCCAGCGTGGATACGTATACGGAAGAGCGGATTCTGGAAGAGCTGCGAAGGGTGATGGAGGGGCGGACGACGATTCTGATTGCGCACCGCGTTTCGACGGTGCGGAATGCGGACCGGATTGCGGTGCTGGTGCACGGCAAGCTTGCGGAGCTGGGCACGCACGAGGAACTGCTGGCGCGCAACGGCTACTACGCCAGCCTGGTGCAGAAGCAGATGCTGGAAGAGGAGCTGGAGGTCACGGGATAGGTTGTGGGGGCTTGTGTCCGGGCTGGAGCGGGCGCACCGGCGCTCAGGCGGTCCAGCCGGTGCTGGCGGAGTCCATGGGCCGGGTGTCGGCAAGAATGGCACGGGGCGGCGGCGGCTGATCCTGGCCGAGCTGGCGCAGGACTTCGGGATCGCGGGCGGCCTCGCTCCAGGCTTCGCGGACATCGCGGATGCAGGCGATGGCTTCCTTGAGGCGGGCGGCGGAATCGAGGCGGGAGCCTTCGAGACAGAGCGCGAAGATGGAGGCGTAGAACTCGGAGAGCGATTTGGCGGAGCTGCCGCCGACGTCCATACGGAGACGGGACTGCAGGTGCATGAGGATGTCGAGAACGCGGCCGATGGCGACGCGGCGTTCGGCGGGGTCGTGGTGTTCGATGGCGTCCACAGCACGGTAGAGGAAGCGCACCATGCCGTCGTAGAGGGCGACGATGAGTTCGACCGGATTCATTCCGGCAATGGCCTGCTGCTGATAGTTCATAGAGCTTTGTGGGCCGCTCCTTTCAGCCGTTGGAGTTCTTGTTGTAGCCGCTGATGGCGCTGTAGATTTCGTCCACGTATTGAATCTGCTGGGGGATCTCCTGCAGGGTGTAGTTGGCCTGATTCAGCTCGGTGGTGAGCTGGGTCTTCTGGGCGGAGATCAGGGTTTCCTGATCGGAGATGTTCTTGTTGAGCGAGGTTTCCTGGGCGGAATTCTGCTGGAGAGAGAGGTAGATGAGGCCATTGGGGGCGCTGTTGCTGAGGTTATCGAGGACGCTGGAGAGGTTGGCGCCGAAGGAGGTAGAGCTGCCGCTGGCCTGGAAGAAGTTCATGGCGTCCTGATAGTTGCTGTTCAGGGCGCTGTCGAGGGAGCTGGTGTCGAGGGTAAGGGTGCCGTCGTAGCTGGTGCTGGGGGTGATCCCCAGCTGAGAGAGCGAAGTGATGGCGCCCGAGGACTGGGTGAAGTTCATGGCCTGCTGCAGCTGTTCCTGCAGCATGGCGATGGCGGGGTTGCCGTAAAGGGGTTCACCACTGCCGGAGGAGTTGCTGCCTTCCTGGGCATTCAGGTCTTTGATGACGGTGTTGTAGGCGTCGACGAAGCTGCTGACGGTCGACTCGACCTGGCTGTTGTTGTTGGTGATCTCCACCTGGACGGAATTGCCGGCGGGCGCGCTCAGCAGCTGCATGGTGACGCCGGGCAGCGCAGTGGTGACGGTATTGGTGCCGCTGGTCATGGAGACGCCGTCGACCGAGAACATGGCATCCTGGCCGGCCTGTGCCTGGGTAATGGAGATGGCGCTGCCGGTGGTGCTGTCGGTGAGGCTGCCGGAGGCGATGGCAACCGAGCCGGAGGCTCCGCTGGTGTTGCTGACCAGGGAAAGACGGGAACCGGAGGAATCCGTGGGCACGGTGGCGGTAACTCCATAGTTGCCGGCATTGATGTAGGCAGCCAGGGTGGCGAGGGTGTTGTTCTGGGGAATGAGGTTGCCACTGCTGTCGGTGGCCGTGCCGTCGGAGATGGTGATGGTCTGGCCGCCGATCGTCAGGCTGCCGCTGAGCGTGTCGCTCGCGCTTATATCGCCGCTTGCGTAGGAATACGTCTTCGCCGTCTGCGTGACCACGACGGTGTGGGTGCCAGCCACGGCTGCCGAGGTGGCGTTGGTGAGGGCGATGACGGAAGTGTCGGAGCTGGAGCCTTCCTTGCCGGAGAAGACGCCCTGAAAGTCGGTGAGGGACTGGAGGGCGGTGGAGAGCGAGCTGAGGTCGGTGCCGATGCTGGTGAGGGCGGTGTCCTGGGACTGGAGCGCCGTCAGCTGATTTTTCCAGGGGGTTTCGACGGCCTGCAGGTTGGTCACGATCTGGCTCACCGTGCTGGAGACGTCAAAGCCCTGGCCGCTGGTGGGGGAACCGAAAGAGATGCCGACATTGCCCATGCTGCTGTTATCGTCGCTTTCCGGGCGATACGTTACCCGTGCGGAAGGAATGCAGATGGGAAGCCGGGAGCTGCAAGGGAAAGTTAGAAGCGGCTAAGAAAAAAAGCGGGGAGCCGGAGCTCCCCGCGACTGGAGGACTGCGCATGTTTACTGGAGAAGCTTGGTGACCATCTGCTGCGTGCTGTTGGCCTGGGCCAGAGCGGAGATGCCGGTCTGGGTCAGGATTTCGTATTTGGACATATTGGAGGTTGCCGAAGCGTAGTCCGTGGCCGTGATCGAATTCTGGGCCGAGGCCACGTTGGTCTGCTCGGAACTGGCGATGTTCGACGCCGCGGTGAGCGTGTTGATGTTGGCGCCGACCTGGCCGCGCTGGTAGGCAACGGCGCTGATGGCGTTGGTGATGGTCTGCAGAGCCGCTTCGGAGTCCGCCTGGCTGTCGAGCTTGGTGCCAGAGAGGCTGGTGCCCTTGCCGCCGCCGGCCGTGGTGCCGCCGGTTCCCGTCGCGCCAGCCACGGTGACGCTGACCGCGCTGCCGGCGCCGCCGCCGGAGTCGGAGGTGCCCACGCTGGCGTCCGTCAGCGTTCCCACGGTGATGCCATAGTTCTTGCTGCCGGTGGAGGTGCCGTCGCTGGTGTAGATATTGACGCCGCCGGTTACGGGTGTGACCTGATTCATGGTTCCGGACACGGTCAGGTTGTTGGTGCTGTCAGTGAAGGTGAGTACGCCACCCGCATAGGTCGCTGATACCAGGCTTCCGCCAAAGGCTGCGGAAAGTGCAGAATTCAGCGAGGTCAGAGTGGCTGCTTCGGTGGAAGCATTGGTCAGGCCGCTGTAGTTGGACATGTCCAGTGTGGCGCTCGGGGAGCCTGTGCCTGCGTCGGTCAGCGTAATGGTGCCGCTCAGGGTGTTCCCGGCGGTGATGGCGGCGCTGGTGACCGTCTTGGTGCCAGCCGTCAGCGTAACACCGCTGCTGACACCGCCGTTCGCGGCGCTGAAGACGCTGATGCCGTTGTACTCGGTGGTGCTGCCGATGGTGCCGATCTGGGTGAGAATGTCCTGGTATTCCTGATTGGCCGCGCTCAGCTGCGAGCTGGAGAGCGTTCCGCCGCCGGCTTCGGTGGCCAGGGTAACGGCCCGGTTGAGCAGGTTGGTGACCTGCGAGAGGGCGCCATCGGCGACCTGCAGGAAGCCGACGCCGGCGCTGGCGTTGCTGGAAGACTGCGCGAGGGCGGACGAATTGGCCTGCAGCCCGTTGGCGATGGACAGGCCGGCGGCGTCGTCGGCGCCGGAGTTGATGCGCGAACCGGAAGAAAGCTGGGTGAGGGTGTTTTGCAGGTTCGCCTGCGTCTGGTTCAGGTTGTTCTCGGCGTAGATGGCCGAGATGTTGTTCAGGACTCCCAATGCCATGATGATTCTCCTGTATTGAAGTTGGGTTCCTGAACGGAGCGCCGGAGTTGTTGGCCGGGGTGCTGCCGGGAACCGCTTGCACTGGCTTCATCGGCGCGAGGCCTGGGG
>JAJZJJ010000424.1 GCA_021810175.1 Acidobacteriota bacterium
GTAAGGCGGCGCGAGAACTTTGCGCATCGCCAGCCATGGTTGATTCGTCTTACCGAGTGTCCCTTATGAACCGTATCTCTGTGATCCGCGACGATCAGGTGGTTCCATTGCTGCCGGGGAGTCCTTCGGCGGGCGTTTTTTCGCCTGTGCCAGGGCTGATGGTGGAGCGGCACCGGACGCCGGCGATCGAGATTCCGGAGCACGAGCACTCCAGCCTGTGTCTGCACCTGCAGACGAGCCGCACGGTGGCGATGGAATGGTGGAGCGAGGGAAAGAACCGGGTGGAGCAGGCGGGGCCGGGGTCGCTGGTGCTGGTGGCTCCAGGAACACGCGACCGGCTGCGGTGGAGCGGCGCGTCGGAACGGGTGGTTGTGTCACTGGATGCGGGATGCCTGATGCGGGCGGCGGAAGAGCTGGGCTGGAAGGGATTGCCGGAGTTCAGAAACCGATGGCTGCTGGAGGACCGGCAACTGCGGCATCTGGTGGCGGAGATGCAGCGGGAGATGGAGTCAGGGTGGGCGACGGGAAGGCTGTACGGGGAGCTACTGGCCAGATCGCTCTCTGTGGCTCTGCTGCGGAAGTACGCATCGCCGAAGGACGGAATGCGGCTGGCACGGGGAGGCATGGCCCGGGGCCGCCTGAGGCGGGTGACGGAGTACATCCGCGAAAACAGCCATGCGGAGCTGCGGCTGGAGACACTGGCAGGGATCGCCGGGCTGAGCGTGTTCCATTTTGCGAGGGCGTTCCGGATGGAGACGGGCGTGTCTCCGCATCGGTATGTGCTGGATGAGCGGTTGCGGCGGGCGAGGGAGCTGCTGAGGCTGAGGTCGCGAACGATGGCCGAAATTGCCGCGGAGACGGGGTTCGGGGACGCAGGCAGTTTTGCGCGCGCCTTCCGGAGACAATTCGGAGTAAGCCCGAGCGAATGGAAGCAGCAGGCGGGGTAGAGCGGCCGGGGACTTTTCCGCAGGAAATATACACAAAGAGCAGAGATTGCACGAAAGGCGTGCAGCTCGGGCATAGAAGAGAGACAGGATCGCCATGCGCGGGGCGGATCTGGCCGGGCGCGGGCGCATCGGCGGAAAAGAGCAGGGGATGGGACTGGACATTATCGGTGGTCTGATTGTGCTGACGCATTTGTGCGTGGTGGGAAGTTTTCTGTTGTGGTTCGGGCTGGGAAAACCGACATCGTGGGCGAAGTTCCGGGCAGAGCTGAAGAAGCAGTTTGCTGGCGGCGGGCGGCGGACTCACTGAGGATGCGTGCGCGGCCAGGCTTGCCGATACCGCGAATTACGATGAGGTCAACACGGAGCGGGACGATTGCGGCTCCGCTGGACTCCGGACATTCCAGACTAGACAGAGGCAGTCGCGCGTTGGCCGGTTTGCGGAGCGCGTCTCCCGGAAGGAGGCCAGCGATGAGATTCGAGCTGGTGGCTTTTCTGTGGATGCTTTGGCATGTGCTGGTGGTGGGGGGCATTGTGCTGTGGTTTGGGGTGGGAATGCCGGGGACGTGGGCGAAGTTTTGGGCGGCGATGAAGGCGAGCCTGCACCAGGTCCTTCCGCACGCACGTCCTAGCCACTGAACACGAGGGGAAGCGGGTCAGCGCGGATTGAGGACGATCTCCAGGCGGGTGTCCTGGGGGAAGCTGACTTCGTGGCCGCGGGCGATCCAGCGAAAATAGATGGATTTGGAGAGCGCGAAGTAGGCGAAGCCACGGACAACGGCCACGTTGACGGTGACCATGGCGGCGATACGCGCCGCAAAGCCGAATCCGTTGCTGATGACAGCGCTGTGTTCAGTCTGGGTGGCATCGTTGCCGTAAGCGCCGGCGGTCATGACGCCGAGGACCATGGGGGCGAGATACTTGCCGGGACCGCCCGTGGATCTGGCAGTGCCTTCGTCGTTGATTTTGATGTTCTGGCCGGGAGCGGACTCAGCGGCGGCGAGTTGCCCGTGGATGGCGGTGGCCGGAGCATGGCTGAACTGGACGCTGCGGAAGGTGAAGCGGAGACGTCCGTTGCGGGCAAACCAGCGGGCGTGCTGGTCGAGGGTGACGATGCCGTTGAGGACGGTTCCTTCCGGGAAGATAACGGCCTGATGGTTGGGCGTGAGGAGCGGCGCTGTGAGGACGGCCCGGACGGGAGTGCCGCGATGGTCCTGCCCAGAATTCAGGTTGCTGGTGAGGCGCGCGTGGAGGACGCCTGTGGGGGTGCCGTGGGGTTGGACGCTGGGGAGCGGAGTGGGGACCTTGCCGGGAATACTGATCGGCGCGGTGAGACGAGCGTCGTACTGGGTATTGCTCCAGATGGTGGGCGGAGACCAGGGGAGCTGCGCGTAGATCCACTTGCGGAGGCGGTCGCCGAGGTTGGGGTGGTGGATGGCCTCGACGGCCAGGTGCCGTTCGCTGTCGATTTGCTGGCGGAGGCGCTCGCGGAGTTTGGGGTGCTTGCCGGAGCTCATGCGGATGACGGTGGCGTCGCGCTGGAGGACGCTGGTGCGGATGGGAAGGGTGCGGCCGTCGGGCAGGCGGATGGCGGAGAAGGTGACGGCGGGCGTGCGCGGCTCCACGAACTGAGCGTTGAGGATGCGGCGCAGGCGGCCTTCGCGGGGTCCGGGATGGAAGCCGAGGATGGTTCCGGTGACCTCGGTATTCACGGGCAGAACCTTGTGGTCGACGCTGTAGACGGGCGCGAGCAGGCGGCCGGCGATCTTAACCCCGACTTTGACGCGGTACCGATGGTCGATCTGAACGCGCAATGGGACGCCCGCGGGGATGACGGTCTGAGCGGCGGCGGAGAGCGGAAAGGCCAGCGCAAAGGCGCAGAGGAAGATGCGATTCATTCTTATGCGGGCGGTGCGCTGGGGAAAGACGACAGGTCCTTCGTGCGCGCATTGAGGGGTTGAGTGTCCTGTAGGGAGGGCGGAGGGCCGGCAACTGCTGCTCGCGCCGACTTTGCCGCCGTCGTCTCGGATACTTCTACCCTGGGTTTGCGGTAGGCCAGATAAGAGACTGCACAGATACCGAACTATATGCCGAGGGTAGCAGGGGAAGATAACGACTTTCTTACAGGGGCGATTCTTCGCGGTGACCGGACATGTAGTAGTGGACGGCGGGGGTGATGACGAGGGAGAGCAGCATGGAGATGAGGATTCCGCCGATGACGGCGATGGCGAGAGGCTGGAGCATCTGGGAGCCGGCGCCGATGGCGAGGGCGAGGGGGAACATGCCGCAGATGGCGGCGACGGCGGTCATCATGATGGGACGGAGGCGGCGGCGGCCGGCCTGGATCATGGCGTCGTAGGGGGAGAGGCCGGCGGCGCGGAATTTGACGTCGGCATCGAGCAGGAGGATGCCGTTTTTGGAGACGATGCCGACGACCATGATGAGTCCCATGAAGGACGAGATATTGAAGTCGGTGTTGGTGATGAGGAGGGCAAGGAAGACGCCGGAGGTGGAGAGGACAGCCGAGGCAAGGATGGAGATGGGGGCGGAGAAGGAGCGGAATTCAAAGAGCAGGACGAGGAAGACGAGGACCAGGCCGGTGACGAGGACGAGCATGAGGTCATGGAAGGACTTCTGCTGGGACTCGTAGGTGCCGCCGTAGGCGACGCGAATTTGCGGCGGGAGATGGAGGTCGGCGACGGCCTTTTTGACGTTGGGGATGGCCTGACCGAGGCTGGTGCTGCTGTCGAGGCGGGCGGTGACCTCGACGAGGCGCTGGATGTTTTCCTCGCGGATCTCCATCTGGCCGGGCAGATGCTGGACGGTGGCGAGGGAGCCGAGGGTGGCGGTGGTTCCCATGGAGCTGAGGAAGACGGTGTTGTCCATGGCCTGGGGCGTGGCGCGGTACTGCCTGGGAAAGCGGACGCGGATGTCGTACATGCGATTGTTGACGATCATGGGCGTGGAGGCGACGTCGCCATCGAGGAGGGCGTTGGCATCGGTGGCG